>MEDZ01000015.1 GCA_001724275.1 Gemmatimonadetes bacterium SCN 70-22 | reverse complement strand
CGCCGAGCCGGCGCGCCGTGCCGGCGCGCCTAACGACTTCCGTGCCGCGCCTTGAGGTCGTTGTAGACGACGTCGAGGAGGAAG
Organism: Gemmatimonadetes bacterium SCN 70-22; assembly: GCA_001724275.1. Classification (NCBI taxonomy): domain Bacteria; kingdom Pseudomonadati; phylum Gemmatimonadota; species Gemmatimonadetes bacterium SCN 70-22. The sequence continues at coordinate 165,472 of MEDZ01000015.1, read as the reverse complement.
TCGGGGGTCACGAACCCCTTCCCCCACCGGTCGTCGAACTCGGCCGTCGGCTTGGCCGCGGCCGCCTCGGTGAGGCTCTTCCCCGCCCGCACCAGCGCGAGGACGCGGTCGCGGATGGTCGCGACCACGCGGCGATACTCCACCAGGTCGGCGCGCGTGGCCACCGGCCCGTGCCCGGGGATGATCCTGGTGCGGTCGTCGGCCACCGCAAGCACCGCGTCGATCGCCGTGATGTAGCCATCGATCGATCCGCCGCTGTACGTGTCGACCAGCGGGTAGGCGCCGTTGTTGAAGACGTCGCCCGTGTGGATCACGTTCGCCCGGGTGAAGTGGATGTACGCATCGCCGTCGGTATGGGCCGGCGGGAGGTGCACCACGCGCACCGAGTCGCCGTTCAGGTGGAACGTGACCGACTCGCTGAAGCTGACGATCGGGAGGGCGCCGCGCGGCGCGGCCGGGGTCCGCCGGTTCAGCCGGGCGTTGAACTGCTCGGCGCTCAGGCGCGTGCGCACGTTGTCGTGCGCCACGATCACCGCCCCGGTGCGGCCGAAGTTCTCGTTCCCGCCGGTGTGGTCGCCGTGCACGTGCGTGTTGATCACGAAGCGCACGGGCGTGCGGCTGACGGTGGCCACCGCGGCCCGGATTCGCTCGCGCAGCGGGGCATACTGGTCGTCGACGAGCACCGCCCCGTCATCGCCGGCCAGGAGCGCCATGTTCCCTCCGCTCCCGAACAGGACGTGCACGTTGCCGGCCACCGGCTGCACCGTCACCCGCACGGTGTCGAGGTTCTGTTGCGCGGTCGCCGGGGCGGCTGCCCCCAGCACCGCCAGCAGCGCCAGCAATGCCGGCACCGCCGGTACCGCCGGTACCGCCGGCAGCGCGGCGCACCTCACCCGCCCCAGTCGTCCCGACATCAGCGGTCTCCGTCCAGCATCCCGCCCAGCGCGCCCAGCACCGATCCTTCCTCGCGCCGCGCGCCGCCCGCCCGCGGCGCGGCCGCGATGATGCGGTCCGCCAGGCGCGAGAACGGGAGCGTCTGGAGGATGACCCGCCCTGGACCCGTCAGCTGCACGAGGAAGAGCCCCTCTCCCCCGAACAGCGCCGTCTTGACGCCCGGTACCATCTGGATGTCGTAGCCCACCGACGGCTGCATCGCGACCAGGCACCCCGTGTCGACCCGCAGCTGCTCGCCGGCGGCGAGTTCCATCTCCATGAGCGTCCCGGAGGCGTGAAGGAAGACGAGCCCGTCTCCCAGCAGCTTCTGGAGTATGAACCCCTCTCCCCCGAAGAAGCCGGCGCCGATGCGGCGCGCGAAGGCGATGCTGACGTCCACCCCGCGCGCCCCGCACAGGAACGAGTCCTTCTGGGCGATCAGCGTCCCGCCCCACGTGCGCAGGTCGATGGGCTGGATCTTCCCCGGATAGGGCGAGGCGAAGGCCACGTCGCGGCGCCGCGTCGATTCGTTCATGAAGAACGTCACGAAGAACGAGTCGCCCGACAGGACGCGCTTTCCGGCCGACATCAGCTTGTCGAACAATCCACCCCCGCGCCCGGTCTGGTCGAGCGTGGTGGCCATCCGGATCCCGTCCTGCATGTACATCATCGCCCCAGCCTCGGCCACGACCGCCTCGCCGGGATCGAGCGTCACCACCACGCCTTGCAGGTCGTCGCCAACCAACCGATAGTCGATCTCGTCTGCTCTCATCGCCTCTGCTCGTTCGTCCGGGTGTCGCGTGCAGGTTGGTGCATCGGGCACCTCCCGGCGCCAGACCGACAGAAATGAACGAGGAGTGCGCGGAATTGGTAGAGGGGGCGGAGCGCTCGCGCCGGTCGACGCGCCGGCGCTAGCTTCCGCGGCATGGCTCCCCATGTTTGCTCCAGCATCGAGGGGCGGCGGCTCGCGCGGCTGTCCGCTGGCCTCCTGCTCGTCGCGCTCCTGTCCGCCTGCTCCGGGCCAGCGCCGCGGGAGGGGGAAAAGGCACCGCCCCCCGCGGGCGGCGCTGGGGCACCGGCGTCGCCCGCCCCGGGGTCGAAGCCGGCGTGCGCACTCGAGGGCGACTGGACCCCGTGCGCCGTCGAGGATCGCCTGCTGCGCGCCGGCGTCGTCGCCGAGCGCCAGCCAGCGCCCGTGCGCCACCCGTTCTTCGCCGTGGAGGGAATCCTGTATCAGGTCGGCGGCCCCGACCACGAGTTGCAGGTCTTCCTGTACCCCTCGGCCGCGGCGCGTGCGCGCGACACCGACGCCCTGGACAGCGCGACCGTTGCCCCTCGCGGGACGCGCGTGATGTGGAAGGCGCCGCCCACGCTGGTCACGTCGAACAACCTGGCCGCGGTGATCCTGAGCCTCAACGACCGGACGGTCGAGCGCCTCGCCCTGGCGCTGGGGGCGGGGCTTCCCCAGCCCGGGCAGCGTTAGGCGCACGCGCGCGCACGGCGAGGCGGCCCGGGACGATCGCCGCGCTCCCGAACCTGGCGCGTAGCTGGTCGACGGCGGTCGCCAGGGCGCGGTCACGCGCGGTTTCGCGTTCCGCCGGTGCCGATTCCTCCCCAAAGAGCGACAGCTGGTCGGCCTCCTCGCTCTCGCCGAGTCCCGAGAGCCCCACGCCGAGGAGCCGGGCCGGGATGCGACGCGCGGCGCGCAGCCGCTGCAGCAGCTCGCGCGCGATGGCGCGGATCACGCGGTCGGCCACCACCGGTGCATCGAGCGTCCGGCTGGCGCCGCGAAGGCGGAAGTCGGCGTCCTTCAGCTTGACCGAGATCGTGCGCGCCGCGAGCCCCCGGGCCCGGAGGTCCGAGGCGACGCGCGTCACCAGGCGCACCAGCTCTGCCTCCAGCGCCGCGTCGTCGTCGAGGTCGTGCGGAAAGGTGTCCTCATGGCTCACGCTCTTCGGGCGTTCGCGCGCCACCACCTCGGTGCTCCCGATTCCCCGTGCGCGGTCGAACAGCCATTGCCCCGCGCGTTCGCCCAGCATCCGCTCCAGCGCCGCGAGCCCCGCGCCGGTGACGTCGGGGACGGTGCGGAGCCCGAGCGCCTGGAGCCGGTCGCGCAGGCGCGGCCCGACACCGGGGATGTCGGCGAGGGGGACCTGCTGCAGGAAGCGCGCTTCCTCGCCCGGGGGGACGATGCAGACGCCGGTCCCGTCCGTCCCGGGCCGGGGCTTGGCGAACTCCACGGCCAGCTTGGCGACCAGCTTGTTGGTGCCGCCGCCTAACGATACGGAGAGCCCGGTCGCCTGGTGCACGGCGTCCCGGATGCGGTGGGCCACGTCGTCCAGCGGCGCGCCACGGTAGAGCGCCTCGGTCCCCGTCAGGTCGAGGTACCACTCGTCGATGCTCGCCGCCTGCACCACCGGGGCGAAGCGCTGAAGGACGGCAGCGATCTCGCGGCTCTTGCGCCCGCACGCGCCGCGAGGCACGGGGACGCACATGGCCTGGGGGCAGAGGCGCATCGCCCGGGCGATCGGCATCGCCGAGCGGACGCCGTACTGCCGGGTCTCGTACGACGCCGAGCAGACAACGCCGCGCGACCCCGGCGCGCCGCCGACGATGAGGAGGCGCGCCTTGCCGGCTCCCTCGGGGTCGACCATCCGCGCGACCGCCACGAAGAACGCGTCCGCATCCACGAGGAGGATGCGGCGCGGCGGGGCGGGGGAGGAGGGGGCGGGGCGAGGAGGTGCCGTGTGCGCCATGGCCGGTCGGGTCGCCATGAAGATACGGCGGCGCGCCGCCCCTGCGGGGGGCGGTGCGCTCGCCGTCCCCCGCGCTACGCCTCGGCTTCCGCCGGAGGGAGCTGGATCGCGTCGGCGGCGTGGGCGTAGCGGTCGCGATACTGCTCGCGCAAGACCGATTTCTGCACCTTGCCCGTCCCCGTCTTGGGGAGGGCATCGACGAATGTCATCGCGTCGGGGACCCACCAGGTGGCGAAGCGCTCCGCCAGCCAGGCCTTGAGCGCCTGCTCGTCCACCTGCGCTCCCGGCTTGCGCACCACGACGGCAAAGGGGCGCTCGGACCATCGGGAATGGGGGAGTCCCACCACCGCCGCCTCGAAGACCTCGGTGTGCCCCATCAGCGCCCCCTCCAGCGCCACCGAGCTCACCCACTCGCCGCCGGACTTGATCACGTCCTTGGCGCGGTCGGTGATGGTGACGCAGCCGTCAGGCGCAATGGTCACGATGTCGCCGGTGCGGAACCAGCCGTCCTCCGTGAACTGCGTGATCTCCTCCTCGGGTCGGTAGTACTCGCGGGCGATCCACGGCCCCCGCACCTCGAGCTCGCCCATCGTCGTCCCGTCCCAGGGGAGGAGCCCTCCCTCGCTGCGGGCGCGAATCTCGACCCCGATGACCGGGTAGCCGGCCTTGGCGAGCAGATGGTACTTCTCGTGCTCCGGAAGCGCCTCGTGCTCGCCGCGCAGGTGCGACACCGTCCCGATCGGGGTCATCTCGGTCATCCCCCACCCCTGCTGCACGACGACGCCGTGGCGCTGCTTGAAGCCGCGGATCATCGCCTCCGGGGGGGCCGCCCCGCCCACCAGCGTCATGCGCAGCGCCGAGAGGTTCCACTTGCCGGGGGCCTGGTCGAGCGCCTGCAGGATGCCGAGCCAGATGGTCGGGACGCCGGCCGCCATCGTCACCCGCTCGCCGGCCATCAGGTCCAGGAGGGAGGCGGGATCCAGGTGCGGCCCGGGGTGCACCTGCGACGCCCCGACGAAGGCCGCGGTGAACGGGAACCCCCACGCGTTGACGTGGAACATCGGGACGACCGGCAGCAGCACGTCCCGCTCGCTGATGCCCGGGCCGTCGGCCGCGAGCGACATCATCGTGTGCAGCGTGATGGCCCGGTGCGAGTAGAGCACGCCCTTGGGGCGCCCGGTCGTCCCCGAGGTGTAGCACATGGCGGCCGCCGTGCGCTCGTCGCGGTCGTCGAACGGGAACGGGGCATCGGGGGCGCCGGCCAGGAGCGCCTCGTAGTCGATTGCACCTGCCGGCGTCTCGCCCCCGTCGCCCATCACGATCACGTGCGCGACCCGGACCAGCGGCGCGACCTTCTCCCACAGCGGCCACAGTACTTGGTCCACCAGGACGACCCGGTCGTCGGCATGGGAGATGATGTACGCCAGGTCGCTGGGGTGCAGGCGCAGGTTGAGCGTGTGGAGCACCGCGCCGGACGACGGGATCGCGAAGTACGCCTCGAGGTGGCGCTGATGGTTCCACGCCAGGGTGGCCACGCGATCGCCATCGCGCACCCCAAGCACGCGCAGCGCATGTGCCAGGCGGCCGGCGCGCTCCAGCACCTCGCGATACGACGTGCGCGTGATGCTCCGGTCGGGGCGGCGCGAGATCACGAGCTTCTCGGGAAAGAGGTCGCGCGTGCGCCGCAACATCATCGGGATGGACAGGGGGACTTCCTGCATCAGGCCGAGCATCGGGGATTCTCCTGGCGGTGTCCGAGGTGGGCGCGCCGAACGGGGGGCGAGGAGCCGGGCGGGGGGGAGAAAGTGCCGACCGGCAGGGAGGCGCACAACCGGGGCGTGATGCCGCGGGCGTGAGTGAGCTCGAATCCGGCCGCGCGCGAGCGGGTTTCGCGCGGCGCGCGGGGGGGCGACGCCTCGCCGGACGGCCGATGCGAAGCGCCTGGCGTCTCGCTATCCTCCGGCATCGCCACGAACTTCCACGCCATGTCCGCGACCCTCGACCGCCGAGCCCTCGCGCTCGCCACAGCGCTCCTCGTCACCCTCCCCGCCGCGGGGCGCGCCCAGGGTGAGACCGATGTCTATCTCGCCTCGATAGAGCTGCGTGACGGTGCCCTGCGCGTGGGAACGCCGCGCAACGTCACCGGCCGTCCGGGCTACGACAACCAGCCGTCGTTCACGCGGGACGGCGGAGCGATCTTCTACACCTCCACGCGTGAGGATGCACAGGCGGACATCTACCGCTACGTCATCGCCACCGCGCGGACCACGCGGGTCACCGCCACCGCCCCGGAGAGCGAGTACTCGGCGGCCGAGGTCCCGGGCGGGGGCGCGATCTCGGTGATCCGCGTCGAGCGCGACTCCACGCAGCGCCTCTGGCGCATCCCCCTCCGCCAGGGGGCGGGGATGGAGGAGTCGGTCATCTTCCCCGCGCTGAAGCCCGTCGGCTATCACGCCTGGGCCGACGCGACCCACATCGCGATGTTCGTCCTCGGGACCCCGCCCGTGCTCGTGCTGGGCGACCTGTCCACCGGGCGCAGCGACACGCTCATGGCCAACATCGGGCGGTCGCTCCACCGCATTCCGGGCGGATCCCACATCAGCTTCGTGAGCAAGGCGTACGAGAACGCCTCCTGGGTCATGGAACTCGACGTCCGGACGCGCGCCATGCGTCCGCTCGCGCGCCTCCCGCAGGGCGTCGAGGACTACGCGTGGCTTCCGGATGGTCGCCTGATTGCCGGCAGTGGGAGCCGGCTTCTCGTGTGCGACGTCGCGAAACGCGCCACGTGGGAAGAGGTCGCCGACCTGGCGGGAGCCGGGGTCGGCGGCATCACGCGGCTCGCCGTGTCACCCGCGGGCGATCGCCTCGCGATCGTCGGCGTCCCCACCCCCCGCTGACGCCTTACCCCCAGGCAGGGGTCTTGCGATAGCAGGACTTGGGGATGATCGCGACGCCACGGCGCACGAGCTGCTCGTAGCGGGCGAGCTTCTCGGGATAGCGGGCGACCGCACACCGCTCGTACCCGAGGGAGTCGAAGAAGCCGTCGGCCAGGGTGAGGGCGAACAGTTCGTCGATACCGCGGCGACGGGCCATCGCCTCGACCGCGCGCACGGCGATGCTCCCCAGCCCCTGCCCCTGCGCCTCGGGCGCCACCACGACCGAACTCACCTCGCCCAGCGACGGCGAATACTCCTGCAACGCCGCGCACGCCATCACGCTCCCCTGCCCATCGGCCACCACCACGTAGTCCTGGATGGCGGCCGCGATCTCGTCGAGGGTGCGCGGGAGGAGCGTCCCCGATGGGGCGTGGCGCGCCACCAGGGCGTGAATGTCCCCGACGTCGGACGCGACCGCTCCGCGCACCACGTGGGTGGCGCTGAGGTGCGGGCGGGGGGAGCGCGCCCGGGAGGCGGCGCGGCGCTGGCGTGCGAACTTATGCATGTATAATGCATAAATACACACGGCTTCGCCTGCAAGTACTCTCCGGCTCAGCGCGCCGGCTCATCGCGCCGGCTCAGCGCGCCGGCTCAGCGCGCCGGCTCAGCGCGTCGGCTCAGCGCGCCGGCTCAGCGCGTCGGCTCAGCGCGTCGGCTCAGCGCGTCGGGAGCTCGATGACGACCTTCCCGACCGTCTCGTTCGACTCGAGGCGTCGGTGCGCGGCGGCGATCTCCGACAGCGGGAAGACGGCGTCGATCGAGGGGACCAGCTCCCCTCGCGCCACGCGCGGGACGACCTCGGCCGCGAAGCGAGCGGCGACGGCGATCCGCTCCTCCAGCGATCGGGCGCGCATCACCGTCCCCTGCAGCGTCAGGCGCTTTCCGAGGATCTGCCGCACGTCCACCTGGGCGGTACCGCCGCCGACGGCGCCGACGAGGAGGATCCGCCCGCGCGGCGCGGCCGCCTGGATGCTGGCGGGGAGGTAGCCGCCCCCCACGAGGTCGAGCGTGAGGTCGGCGCCGTGTCCGCCGCTCCACGCGGCCACGGCGGGGGCGAAGGGGTCGAGCGCGACGGGGAGCGCGATGCCCTCGTCCATGCCTAACGATTGCGCGATCGCGAGCTTGCTGGCGTTGCGCGACGTCCCGAAGGTGCGCGCCCCCCACGCGCGCGCGACCTGCACGGCCGCGAGCCCGACGCCACTGGCGACCGCGTGCACGACGACGAACTCGCCGGCGCGCAGTCCCCCCTGGGTGACCATCGCGTCGTGGGCGGTGATGAAGGCCTCGGGGATCGCCGCCGCCTCGTGCCACGTGAGTGCATCGGGAATGGCGGCGATCGTGGCCTCGTGCACCACGAGGTACTCGGCATGCGCCCCGCCGCCGGCCAGGCCGAACACCCGGTCGCCCGGGCGCCAGCGCGTGGCGTCGCTCCCGGTCGCCGCCACCTCGCCCGCGAACTCCAGCCCCGGGATGTCGGCCGGCCATCCGGCGGGGGCGGGGTAGCGCCCGACGCGTTGCAGCAGGTCGGCGCGATTGAGTGCCGAGGCGTGCACACGCACCAGCACCTCGTGCGATGACGGCGTGGGAGGCGGGACCTCCCGGAGTTGGAGGACTTCGGGGGGGCCGAAACGCGGAATGACGGCGGCGATCATCGCGGGCGGGGTGGAACGTGCAGGGCGAGGCGAGGCGAGGCGAGGCGAGGCGAGACGAGGGCGGGTGTCGGCCGTCGTCGCCGGACATCCCCAAGCTACCGTCTCCCATCCGGGCGCGCGCGCCCCGGGGCGAGCTGGCCGAGGCGCGGGCCGCGTCCCGACGAAACCTCGCCTCCGCGCGGCCGTAGGATCCTGCACACGGGTCCGCGTCGAGCGCCCGGTCGCTTCCCAGGAGTACCGCCATGCTTGGACTGCTTGGATTCGCCGCCACGATTGCGGCGGTGGTCATCGGCTACACGCAATCGCGCGCCTTCGTCCGCGAGCGACTCCGCTACGTCGACGCCGCGCAGTCGGGTATCGCCCCGCTCCTGGCCGGCTTCGGCGCCGCGATCATCGCCAGCCCCATCGTTGCGCTCCTCCCGCTGGTGGGCGGGGGGACCGCGCTCGCCTTCGGGATCAGCGTGGGGATGGGGGTCGCCAACGGCCAGCGCGACGTGCGCCGAGCGCTTCCGCCGGGGCTCTGAGCCCCGCTCGACCCCCCCGCGCGCCCCCCTGCGCCGGGGCGTCCCGCTCGCGCCGCGCGTCCCGGCGGCCCCACGTGCCCCGTCTGCCTGACGCGCCCGGTCTGCCTAACGCGTCCCGGCGGACGGCCCCCCCCTCGGCGGCGTCGGCGTGCGGGCCGCCAGGTAGCTCCGGGCGCGATCGAGCGCGTCGTCGAGCGACAGGAAGATCGCGTCGCGCCCCAGCTCCTCCGCGAGCGGCGAGCGCTCCAGCGCCGCCAGCGGTTGCGCGTGGATCTCGGCGATCAGGACCAGCGCCCGGTCCCCCTTGCTGCGCCTGACCACGTCGCGCAGCGCGCGCAGCCCCGTGGCGTCGAGCATCGAGACGTGGCGCATCCGGATCACCAGCACCTTCGGCTTGCGTGCCACCTGGTTCACGGTGTCCTTGAACGTCTCCGCCGCCCCGAAGAAGAAGGCGCCGGTGATCTCGTAGACGTCGACCCCCTCGGGGATGTCGTGCGTCGCGGCGGCGCCCCGGTCGTCTTCGTCGTCGTCCTCCGCCCCCTGCTCGCGTTGCAGCTCGCGACGCACCGCGCTCACCTGCGTCACCTCCGACATCCGGTGCATGAACAGGAACGCGGCGAGCACCATCCCGACCTCGATGGCCACGGTGAGGTCGACGATGACCGTGAGGACGAACGACACCAGGAGCACCGCCACGTCGGCCCGCGGCCCCCGCAGCTCGTCGACGAAGGTGCGCCACTCGCTCATGTGGTACGCCACCACCACCAGGATCGCCGCCAGCGTCGCCATCGGGATCAACCCCGCCCACTTCCCGAAGAAGAGCGTGATGAGCAGGAGGACGAGCGCGTGGACCATCCCCGCCACCGGCGTGCGTCCCCCGTTCTTCACGTTGGTCGCCGTCCGCGCGATGGCCCCGGTCGCCGGGATCCCGCCAAAGATCGGCGAGGCGATGTTGGCCACGCCCTGCGCCACGAGCTCCATGTTGGAGCGGTGCCGCGACCCGATCATCCCGTCCGCGACGACCGCCGATAGGAGCGACTCGATGGCCCCGAGGAGCGCGATCGTGAATGCCGGCGAAACCAGGCGCTGCAGGTCCGAGAACCGGATGTCGGGCCAGACGGGATGCGGCAGCGAGGCGGACAGCTCGCCGAAGCGGCTTCCGATCGTCTCGATGGGAAGGCCGAGCAGCTGGGCGCCGGCCGTCGTGACGATCAGCGCGACGAAGGGCGAGGGCATCTTCCGGTTGACCCTGGGCCACCAGATGATGATGGCCAGCGCCACGACGGCGACGCCGATGGCTTCGGGGGTGATGCTCGTGATGTGCTCGGCGTACGCGCCGACCTTCTCCACGAAGTCGGCGGGGACCGACCCCATCTTCAGCCCCAGGAAGTCCTTCACCTGGCTCGTGAAGATGATCACGGCGATGCCGCTGGTGAAACCGGTGATGAGAGGCTGCGGAATGAACTTGATGATCGTCCCCAGCCGGGCGACCCCCATCAGCACCAGTATCACCCCCGCCATCAACGTCGCCGCCGTGAGCCCCTCCAGCCCGTACTGTTGCACGATCCCGTAGACGATCACCACGAAGGCGCCCGTGGGACCGCCGATCTGCACGCGCGACCCGCCAAGCGCGGAAATCAGGAATCCGGCGACGATGGCCGTGTAGAGTCCCCGCTCCGGCGTGACGCCGCTCGCGATCGCGAAGGCGATGGCCAGCGGCAGGGCTACGATGCCGACGATCGTCCCCGCCGTGAGGTCCGAGACGAACTGCTGGCGGTCGTACGACTTGAGGGTGGTGACGAGCTTGGGGACGAGCACGGGGCTCCAGGAGGGTGAGAGTGGTGCGCTGCGGGGCAACGCCGACGGATCACGGTATAATCTGCACGCATTCCTGCAGCGGCGCGTGCGCCTCGGGCGGCGCGGTCGACTGCCACCCGCGTTCCTTACGATTCCTTTGACATGTCAACCATGCATCCGAGACTTGGCGAGCTCCTCGCCGACGCCGACCACGTTCGCGACGAGTTGCTGGCGTTCGTCGCCGAGCTGACCCCCCAGCAGCTGCAGGTGGCCGGCCCGGAGGGAGGATGGAGCGTGGCGCAGCACCTGGCGCACCTGCACCTGGTGGAGCAGTCGTCGGTGCGCGCCATGTTCCGCGCGCTGCGGGACGCCCGGGCCGCCGGGCTGGAACGCGAGTCGGAGACGTCGTCGCTGCTCGGTGTGCTGGCCCACACCGGGCTTGCGCAGGCCACCACGAAGCGCGTGGCCCCGGACTTCGTGACGCCGGTCGATGCGCCGGACGTCCCGACGGCGCGCGCGCGCCTGTCCGAGTCGCGCGCCGGGCTCCGGGCGTGGGGCGCCGAGGCGGATGGATGGGCGCTCACGGCGGTGCACTTCCCGCACCCCGCGCTGGGACGTCTCAACCTGTACGAGTGGGTGGCGATGATCGCCGACCATGAGCGCCGGCACCTGGCGCTGATGCGACGGGTCATTGCCGCCAGCGCGAGCCAACGGGGGTCGGCATGACGATCCACCTCGACCGGCTTCCAGGGACCTTCGCCGTCGCGCGCCTCGCCCCCGACGCCGGGTGGCCACACTGGGCGACCTGGTCGCGCGACGTCGTGTCCGTGACCCGCACGGCGTCTGAGACATCGGTGATCTGCACCGCGGCCCTCGTTCCCGCGACGGTCCAGGCGGAGCGCGATTTCACCGCCTTCGCCGTGCGCGGCCCGCTCCCGTTCTCGATGGTCGGCGTGCTCTCGGCGCTCAGCACGCCGCTGGCGCAGGCCCGGATCCCGCTCCTCGCCATCTCCACGTACGACACCGACATCCTGCTGGTGCGGGAGGGGATCGCCGACGCGGCCGTTGGCACCTGGCGTGCCGCCGGGGTCGAGGTGAACGGCGCCTGACGGGGCGTCAGCTGCTCGGCGTGCGATCGGGGCCGCGGGGGAGGGTGAGGGTGAAGGTGGATCCGACCCCGACTTCGCTCTCGACCGACAGCTCGCCCCCCATGCCTCGGGCGAGCTCGCGCGAGATCGCGAGCCCGAGCCCGACCCCCTCGGTGGCGCTGCGCAGCGAGCGGCCCGCCTGCACGAACGGTTCGAAGACCTGCTCCAGCTGGTCGCGCGCGATGCCGATCCCGGTGTCGCGCACCCGGAGATGCACCTGACGGGCAACCACCTCGCACGACACGTCGATCTTCCCGCCCGGCGCCGTGAACTTCACCGCGTTCCCGAGGAGGTTGAGGAGGATCTGTTGCACCTTCTCCACGTCGGCGCGCACGGTGGTGGCGGCGTCGCACGCAGACAGCAGGTACTGCAGCTGGCGCTCCCGGAGCTGCGGCTCGATGAGCGACTCCACGGCGCCGACCGCGGCGGCCACGGGGACGTTGGTGACCTCGTACAGCACGCGCCCGGCGTCGAGGCGGGCGAAGCTCAGCACGGCGTTGATGAGCCCGAGCAGGTGGCGCTGGTTGTGCTTGATCTTGCGCAGGTCCGTGACCTGCGCGTCGGTGACGGGGCCACGAAGCCCCAGCTCGATCAGCTCCGCATAGCCGGCGATGGCGTTGAGCGGCGTGCGCAGCTCATGTGACATCATCGCCAGGAAGTCGCCCTTGCTCCGGCTGGCGCGCTCGGCCTCGGCCCGCGCGCTCTCCGCCTCGCTGCGCGCGCGATGCTCGGCGGCGAGGAGGTAGGCATTGTCCAGTGCCATCGCCGCCCGGCTGCCGAGCTCCTTGGCGAGGGCGAGGTCTCCCTCGTCGAACGGGCGTCGGTGGCCGAGCGTCCCCATTCCCATCGCCCCCAGGACGCGTCCGCGGGCGGCGAGGGGGACCATCAGGAGGCTGGTCGCCCCGGTGGCGCGCGCCAACTCGACGACCGACCGCTCGTCCGGGCGCCGGCTGGCGACGCTGGCGTCATGGACGCTGGGAATGAAGACGGACTGCTGGTCGCGCAGCGCGAGCCAGACGGGATGCGTGGGCGTGGAGTCGACCGGGTTCTTGCGATCGAAGGCGCGCAGCCGGTCGAGGATCCCGGGATCGGTGGACTCCATGGCCACGACGCCGATGCTCCCCGACTCTCGCACGACGAAGATGACGCAGATATCGGCCATGCCCGGGACGACGCGCTGCGATAGCGTGGCGAACGTCTGCGCGATGTCGAGCGACGACGCGAAGGCGGCCGACGCCTCGTTCAGGACGCTCGACGCGGTTTCGGCGCGCTTGCGCTCGGTGATGTCCACGAACGCACCGACGCTCCCGCTCACCGCGCCGTGCTCGTCGCGGATCGGGGCCGCGCTGGCGAGCAGGGTGACGCGTGTACCGTCCGCGAAGTGCAGCTCCTGCTCGTGGTACGGGATCGCCTCGCCGGCGCGCGCCGCCTTCTGGAGCGGCTGCTCGGGGAGGGGGAGCGCGACGCCATCGCGCACGACGCGGAACGGGAGGGCACCCTCGCCGAGCGGGGTCGTCGACGTGCCCTCCGTGTACGGCATGCGCAGCAGCCTGGCGAACGCCGGGTTGACGGCGACGTCGCGCCCCGCGGGATCGCTGGCGATGCCGATCCCCACCGGGATCACCTTGAGGAGCGCTTCCATCTCCTCCACGCGCCGCCGGAGCGCGGCGGTGAGGCGTCCGACCTCGGCTTCCGCGCGACGCTGATCGGTGAGGTCGTAGGCGTGAACGCCCACGCCCGCGCCGAGCGGGAAGGCGTACCCCTCGTACTGCGTGTCGGCGTACGTACCGCGCGCGGTGAACGGGACCGTGACGCCGTCGCGCCTGGCGCGGAGCATGGCGCGATGCATCGGGCCGTCGACGAGTCGGGGAAAGACGTCCCAGATGACGCGGCCCATCAGCGTCTCCGGCTCGAAACCGTGCTCGCGCAAGAAGGCCCGCATGGCGCGGTTGATGCGCAGGTACCGCCACTCGCCATCGCATGCGAAGTACTGGTCGCTCATGCGCTCCAGCGATCCGGCGTGCTGGGCACTCTCGGCCTCGGCGGCCTGCCGCGCCTTCCGCTCGCGCATGAAGAGCTGGGCGCGTTCGAGCGCGACGGCGCATTGCCGGGCCAGCGCCACGAGGAACTCGCGCTCGTCGGATGCAAAGTCGCGTGCCTCGGGGAAGGTGAGGACCAGGATGCCGAGGAAGCGATCGGCCGTGGCCAGTGGCAATGCGACGCGCGCCCCGGCGGGCTCGGAATGGCGGGCCACGAGGGGGGCGACCGCTTCCAGCTCCTCTTGCGAGGCGATGAAGCGCGGCTCGCGGTCGGCGATGAGCCGGCCGATGGCGGGAAAGTCGCACACGCGCAGCCGCGCGAGGCGCTTCACGAGCTCCTCGTCGTAGCCCACCGACGACACGACGGAGAGCATCGTGCCGTCATCCGACAGCGCGGTCACCGCGCCGGCACGGGCGTGGACCGCGTCGATGCTGACCCGGACGATCGCCTCGAGGACGTTCCGCTTCTCCATGGACGAGGCGAGGGCCTCGGCCACCTCCTGCAGCGTCGTCGCGAATCGCGCGGCGCGGGCGAGCTCCGACACCGTGTGCGTGCGCTGTCCGAGGGCGGCGAAGGGGTGGTCGCGGTGCGGCATCGCGGCTGGGGGACGGTGAAGGAGGCGGCCCGTGGCGTTGCCACCAAGGTGTCGCACGCGCGTGGCGCCAACAACTCGGGGAAACCCCAGTCTTACACCCCGCGACGTGGCGCCGGCTCCCTCACACTGGTGACGCGACCCGGGGCACGAGGCGGACGTGCGCCCGACACCTCCCGAGGCACGACGGCGCGCCCCGCGGTCGGGACGCGCCGTCGGTGATCGCCACGCGTTGCAGCCGTTGCCCGGATCAGCTCGCCTCGGGCTCCAGCGGGATGTCCGGCGACGCCTCGCCGCGCCCGAACATCCACCGGACCACCCAGTACAGCAGCAGCAAGGGGAGCGCGAGCTTGAGCACCGTGACCCCCAATCCCACGAGCCAGACGGTCATGGTGAGCAGGAAGCCGCCGACGAGCACCACGAGCCCGAGCGGGAGCCCGATCACCGCCAGGACGAGGAGGAGCGGGAGCGCGAGGACGGCGAGCATCACCAGGAAGGGGAGCCCGAACGCCTTGAGGAGGATCGCGAGCGGGAGCAACCATCCGAGGCTCCCGAGTCCCTTCAGCACGAGCTTGAGTACGACCCACCTGGCCAGCAAGGACTTGAGCAGGATCCACATGACGGGGCCTCGGCGCTGAGGGGATGCAGGTCCCTACGGGGGCACGCCGCTGCGGTTTCGCGCGTCGGTGGGGCGCGCCGGCTTGTCGTGGTCGATACTTTTCGCCCGACCCGTTCCCGCGACCATGGCAGAACCGACAGCTCCCTCCAAGCCGAAGGTGAACACGGCGCGAGCCTGGGCCGAGACGCGTGCGCTGATGTGGACGCACCGCCGGCCGCTCGCCATCGGCCTGGCGCTCATGCTGGTGAACCGCCTCTCCGGGCTCGTCCTCCCGGCGAGTTCCAAGTACCTCATCGACGACGTCCTCTCGCGGAACCGCATCGACCTCCTCGTCCCCCTCGCGCTCGCCACGGGTGGGGCGACGATCATCCAGGCGATCACTTCGTTCGCCCTCTCGCAGGTGGTGAGCATCGCGGCGCAGCGGGCCATCACCGACATGCGCATCGACGTGCAGCGGCACATCCTGCGCCTCCCGGTCGCCTTCTTCGATTCCACCAAGACGGGGGTCCTCATCTCGCGCATCATGACCGACGCCGAGGGGATCCGGAACCTGGTGGGGACGGGGATCGTGCAGCTGGTGGGAGGGCTGGTCACGGCACTGCTGGCGCTCGGCGTCCTGTTCTACACCAGCTGGAAGCTCACGTCGATCACGCTGGTGGTGCTGGCGGGGTTCGGGGTGATGATGGCGATCGCGTTCAAGCGGCTGCGCCCGATCTTCCGCCAGCGAAGCGTGATCAACGCCGAGGTCACGGGACGCCTGGCGGAGACGGTCGGGGGGGTCCGGATCGTGAAGGTGTACACGGCCGAGGAGCGCGAGGAACAGGTCTTCGGTGCCGGGGCCGAGCGGCTCTTCGACAACGTGCGCTCGACGATCACCGGGACCTCGGCCGTGGGGGCGGCGACGACCGCGATCGTGGGGGTGATCGGGGTGCTCCTGACGATCATGGGGGGACGCGCCATCATCGGCGGCGAGATGACGTTAGGCGACTTCGTGCGCTACATCTTCTTCATCGGCCTGGTGGCGGCGCCGCTGGTGTCGATCGCCTCGATCGGGACGCAGATCTCCGAGGCCTTCGCCGGGCTCGACCGCATTCGCGAGATTCGCGACATGGCGACGGAAGACGCCCTCGACGCCCCCAAGGCTCCGGTGCCCGATGTGCGCGGGGAGATCGAGTTCCGCCACGTCGACTTCGCGTACGTCGAGGGGACACCCGTGCTGAAGGACGTGTCGTTCGTCGCGCCGGCCGGTTCGACCACGGCGCTGGTCGGGTCGAGCGGGGCGGGGAAGAGCACGCTGATCGGGCTGGTGATGGCGTTCCATCGCCCGCAGACGGGGATGGTGCTCGTCGATGGCAAGGACCTGGACACACTCCGGCTGCACGAGTACCGCGGGCACCTGGGCGTGGTGATGCAGGACAACTTCCTGTTTGACGGGACGATACGCGAGAACATCGCCTATGCGCGCCCCGACGCGACCGACGAGGAGGTGCGCTCGGTGGCGCGCATCGCGCACGTCGACGAATTCGTGGAGAGCTGGGAGAAGAAGTACGACACGATCGTCGGCGAGCGCGGCGTCAAGCTCTCGGGCGGGCAGCGGCAGCGCGTGGCCATCGCGCGCGCGATCCTCGCCGACCCGCGCATCCTCATCCTCGACGAGGCCACCTCGTCGCTCGACAGCGAGAGCGAGGCGATGATCCGCGACGGGTTGCGCCGCCTCCGGGCGGGGCGCACGACCTTCGTGATCGCGCATCGCCTGTCGACCATCGAGAGCGCGGACCAGATCCTCGTGATCGAGGAGGGGCGCATCATCGAGCGGGGAACCCACGCCGAGTTGATGGCGTTAGGCGGCCGGTACAAGGAGCTGCACGACCGGCAGTACGGTATCGAGCGCGACCTGTACGTGAACCCGGGCGAGGACTTCACGCCCGATCCCGAGCGTCCCGCCCTCCCGGCGCCGGGCGCCGCCGGCGCTCGCCGCTCGCCGTAGCGCGCCGCGACGACGGAGCCCGTGTCCGGGACCGGATCCAGCAGGCGGAGCGCCCTCGCCGGGGCGGCGTTCCTGATGGCCACCTCGGCCATCGGGCCGGGATTCCTCACGCAGACCGCGGTCTTCACGCAGCAGCTGGGCGCGAGCTTCGGCTTCGCCATCCTCGTGAGCATCCTGCTCGACCTGGGGGCGCAGCTCACCACCTGGCGCGTGATCGCCGCCGCCAACCGGCGGGCGCAGGACGTGGCGAACCTCGTGCTCCCGGGGCTCGGGACGGCGCTGGCCATCCTGGTGGCGGTCGGCGGACTCGCCTTCAACATCGGCAACGTGGCCGGGGCGGGGCTGGGGCTCAACGTCCTGGTCGGCATGTCGCCGGCTGCCGGCGCCGCCCTCAGCGCCGGTCTCGCCATTGCCCTGTTCCTCTTCCGCGAGGCAGGGCGGGCGATGGACCGGTTCGCCCAGTGGCTCGGCTTCGTGATGGTCGGGCTCACGCTGTACGTGGCGCTCTCGTCGTCGCCCCCCGTGGGTCTCGCGATCGAACGCGCGTTCGTCCCCGAGCAGCTGGATGTCTTCGCGATCGTCACGCTCGTCGGCGGCACGGTGGGCGGCTACATCACCTTCGCCGGTGCCCATCGGCTGCTGGATGCGGGGATCGGCGGCATCGAGTCCATCGGCGCCGTGACGCGCTCGGCGGGACGCGCCATCGGCATCGCCTCGCTCATGCGCGTGGTGCTCTTCCTCGCCGCGTTAGGCGTGGTGTCGCGCGGCGGCGTGCTCGACCCGGCCAATCCCCCGGCGTCGGTCTTCCGCCTGGCGACCGGCGAGGTGGGGTATCGCCTCTTCGGCGCCGTGATGTGGGCGGCGGCCATCACCTCGGTCGTCGGGGCCGCCTACACCTCCGTCAGCTTCCTGCGCTCGGCCAGCACCTGGGTGGACCGTCACTGGGCCCGCGTGATCATCATCTTCATCGTCATCTCCACCCTGGTCTTCCTGGTCATCGGGCGCCCCGTCCGGACACTCATCCTCGTCGGCGCGCTCAACGGCTTCATCCTCCCGCTCGCCCTGGGGGCGATGCTCCTGGCCGCGACGCGGCGCACCATCGTCGGCGACTATCGCCACCCCCCGGTGCTCATGCTGGCCGGGTGGACCGTCGCGCTCGCGATGGCCGCGATGGGGGCGTACACCCTCGTGCGCGAGCTTCCCAGGCTCATCGCCAACTAGGCACCGCCGCGCCCGCGGACCGGGCGCCTTCGGCCCACGCCCTGGTGCAAGGGAGCGGTAGCCGGCGCACGCTTTCGGTACGCGCGCCCGCGTGGCGCCCCCCCAGCTTGGGGCCATGCTCGCTGCCATTCGTTCCGCCGCCGTGCTCGGCGTGGATGCCTACGACGTCACGGTCGAGGTCGATGCCGCCAAGGGACTCCCGCAGTGGACCATCGTCGGGCTCGCCGCCGGGGCCGTGAAGGAGGCCAAGGAACGCGTCGCGGCAGCGCTCACCAACAGCGGCTTCACCCTTCCCCCGCGCCGGTACACCATCAACCTTGCCCCGGCCGATCAACCGAAGACCGGGACGGCGTTCGACCTCCCCATCGCCCTCGGCGTCCTCGTCGCCACCGGGCAGCTCGATCCGTCGGCGACCAGCCGCCTGGCCGCGTTAGGCGAGCTCGGCCTGGACGGCACGCTCCGCGCCGTGCGCGGCGTCTTGCCGGTGGCGTTGCGCCTGGCCAGGTCGTCCCCGGGTGACGCCTCGCCCCTCTCCCTCATCGTCCCCCCGGCCAACGCCTGGGAGGCGCGCGTGGCCTCGCGCCTCCCCACCCTCTCCCCCCCAACCCTGCAGGCCCTCGTGCGAGCGCTGCGACGGGGCGCAGACGCCCCCCCGGAGCTATGGGGGGAGGAGCACGGGGGCTCGGCGGCGGCTCCCGTGGGGGCCATGCCTCCTGGCGGCGACGAGCGCCTCGACCTGCGCGACGTCGTGGGGCAGGGGGGGGCCAAGCGCGCCCTCGAGATTGCCGCCGCCGGGGGGCACGCCCTCCTCCTGGTCGGCCCGCCGGGAGGGGGAAAGACGATGCTCGCCCGGCGCCTCCCGGGAATCCTCCCCCCGCTCTCGGACGACGAAGCGCTGGAAGTCCTGGCGGTGCAGTCGGTGGCCGGTCTCCTCCCGCCGGGAGGGGCGCTGTCCAGCGAGCGCCCCTTTCGCGCCCCGCACCACACCCTGTCCGTTGCGGCACTCATCGGCGGGGGAAGCCTCCCCCGCCCAGGCGAGGTCTCCCTCGCCCATCATGGCGTCCTCTTCCTCGACGAGTTGCAGGAGATCCCGCGCTCGGTGCTCGACGCCCTGCGGCAGCCCATGGAGGACGGGCGCGTCGTCATCTCGCGTGCCCAGCAGTCGCTCGCCTTCCCCGCCAAGTTCGCCCTCGTCGGCGCCATGAACCCCTGTCCGTGCGGGCAAGCGGGACAGGCCGGGCGCACGTGCACCTGCTCGCCCGCCGACATCGCCCGTCATCGCGCGCGCGTCTCCGGCCCGCTCGCCGACCGGCTCGACATGACCGTGCACGTCCCCGCCGTTGCGATCGCCGCCTTGGGCGGCGGGGGCGAAGGCGAGCCCTCCGCCCTCGTGCGCGCGCGCGTGGTGGCGGCGCGGGAACGCCAGCGGGAGCGATATCGCCGGCTGCGGCGCGTCACCTGCAACGCGCACGTTCCCGGGCGCTGGCTCGACGCGCACACGCCCATTGCCCCGAATGCCCGGGCCCTCCTCGGGATGTCGGCCGAGCGGCTCGCCCTCTCCGCGCGCGGCTACCATCGCGTGCTCAAGGTCGCGCGCACCATCGCGGATCTCGACCAGAGCGAGGGGATCGAGCGCGCGCATGTGGCCGAGTCGCTCTTCGTTCGCACGCCCGAAAGGGTGCCAGCACAGGTGGAGGTCGCGTAGCTTTCACCACATGCGCATTTCGCAGCAGCTGGTCGTGGAGGCCCGGGGCGAAGGGGGGGCCCCGCCGGGCTCGACCCCTGACCTCGAGCGCGAGGCAACCGAACGCGAACGGGCGTTGCAGGACTGGTTGCGCGTCCGCGGATCCGTGCTCGTGGGCTTCAGTGGCGGCGTCGACTCGGCGTTCCTCGCGGCCCTGGCCGTGGAAACGCTCGGCCCCGATCGCGTCCTCGCCGTCATCGGTCGGTCGGCGTCATATCCCACGGCACAGTGGACCACGGCGCGCGCGGTGGCCGATCAGTTCGGGATCCCGGTCTTCGAGATCGACACCGACGAGATGAGCGATCCGCGCTATGCCGCCAACCCGGTCAATCGCTGCTACTTCTGCAAGAACGAGCTGTGGGATCGCCTGGTCCCCATCGCCCGCGAGCGCGGGCTGGCAGTGGTGGCAGACGGCACCAACGCCGACGATACGGGCGATTATCGACCGGGGACGGCGGCGGCGCGCGAGCATGGCGTGGCGTCGCCGATGGCGGAGGTGGGACTCACCAAGGCGCACATCCGCATCTTGTCGCAGCGACGCGGAATCCCGACGTGGTCGCAGCCGTCGTCCCCGTGCCTTTCCTCGCGGCTGCCGTATGGCACCGCCGTCACCCCCGATCGTCTCGCGCGCGTGGAGCGGGCGGAGTCGGCCCTGCGCGCCCTCGGGGTGACGGGCGACCTCCGCGTCCGTTATCACGACGAGCTGGCGCGGGTGGAGCTGGCCGCGGATGCGCTCCAGCACTGGTTGGCCCCGGAGCGCGCCGTGCAGCTGGCGGCCGCGGTGCGAGGGGCGGGCTTCGCACGCGTCGCGATCGACCTCCGCGGCTTCCGCTCGGGATCGCTGAACGTGCTGGGAGGAGTCACTCGCGAATGACCTTGGATGAGAGGAGCGGGCGCGGCGAGACGGCTCCCTTGGCCGGCGGGACGTCGGTACCTGACGAGGCGTCCGTGCCCTCCCCCTCGCTGGGCATCGGCGCCAACGCCCTGGCACGCGCCCTTGCCCGTCGCGCCTTGGCGGCGCGCGTCGAGGGGCGCGGCACCCTGGCCCTGGTGGTCGTCCCGCCCGACGCGCCGCCCATCGACGTCGCCACGCGCCGCTGGATGGTGCAGACGGCGCGCGACTGCGGTTTCACGCACGTCGCCCTCGAGGTCCTCCCCGCCGTGGCCGATCCCGATGCGGCTCTTCCTGGCCATCACCCTGCCTGAGGCCATGCAGTCGGCCATCGCCCGGGAAGTGGCGCCGGCTCGCGCCGCGGCCCCCGCGGTGCGCTGGGTACGCCCCGAGCTGATGCACCTGACGGTCAAGTTCCTCGGCGAGCGCCCGGAGGAGGACGAGGCGCGCGTGGCGCGAGCCACCCGCGCGGCCCTGGCGCCGCTCCCTCCCTTCGAGGTCACGGTCGGCGGGACGGGCGCCTTCCCGAACTTTCGGCGCCCTCGCGTCGTATGGCTGGGCATGCACCCTCCCACCCCGCTCGCCGGACTGGCCCGGCGCCTCGACGCTGCCCTTGCCCCCCTCGGCGTCACCCCGGAGACCCGCCCCTTCCGCGCCCACGTGACGTTAGGCAGGGTGGCCGACGGGGTGCCACGCCAGCAGGTCGCGGCGCTCGAGCGCGCGCTGCGCGCCGTGCGTGCCACGTGGCCGCTCGCGATCCGGGAGGTGGCGCTGATGCGCAGCACGCTGGGGGCCGGCGGGCCGCACCATGACCGGCTCCACCACTTCGCCCTGGAAGGGTCGTGATGTTCGGATGCCTGCGCACCGTCGGGTGCCTTACCGTCGTCGCCGTGCTGGTCGTGGCGGGCATCGTCACCCGCGATCGCTGGCTCCCCGCGCTCACGGGTGGTGCCCGTGCGGTGTCGACGGCGACCTTCGATCCGCTCACGGCCGAGCGGCGCGAGCGCGGCCGCCAGCAGCTGGAAGCGCTCGGACGCAAGTCCGGCCCCGTCTTCACCAACCTCACCGCCGCCGAGGCGTCGGCGCTGGTGCTGGCCGATCGCGCGCAGCGCCTGCCGGCCTTCGCCGAGAAGGTGGAGGCGGCCGTCGTGGGCGATCGGCTCGTCCTGCGCACCACCCTCGATCCGGCGGCACTGAAGGGGATCGACGCCCTTGGCCCCGTGGCTCGGATGCTCCAGTCGCGCCAGCGGGTCCTCCTCGAGGGGACGCTGGAGGTCGCGGCGCCCGGGCGCGCCCTGTTCATCGTGCAGGACGTGCGCGTGAACGAGTTCGCCGTTCCGTCGCCCGCCATCGCCTCGTTGGTGCGGCAGCTCGATCGCGGGGCGGTCGCCCCGGGCGATCCCGCACGGGCCATCGGCTTCGCGATCCCGCCGTACGTGGGCGACGTGCGCGTGGGGAAGGGGCGGGTCACCCTCTACAAGGCCGTGTCATGAGCCGTCGCATCCTGATCGTTGACGACGAGCAGGGAGTCCGGGCCGCCCTGGGCCAGCTGCTGGAATACGAAGGCTACGAGGTCAAGGCGGTCACCAACGCCGCCGACGGCATCGCCGAGTACGAGCGCTGGCGCCCGCAACTCACCTTCCTCGACGTGAAGATGGCGGGGATGGACGGGATCGAGGCCCTCAGGCGCATTCGCGCGTTGGACCCGACGGCGACCGTGGTGATGATCAGCGGGCACGCCACGATCCAGACGGCGGTGGAGGCGACGCAGCTCGGGGCGTACGACATCCTGGAGAAACCGCTCGACACGGATCGCATCCTGGTCCTCCTGCGCAACACCCTGCAGCACCTGTCGCTGCAGGAGGAGAACGCGCAGCTCCGGGCGTCGATCGAGTCGCGCTACGAGATCGTCGGGCGCTCGTTCGCCATTCGCACCCTGATGGGGCAGATCGAGAAGGTGGCTCCCACGCCGGCCCGCGTCCTCGTCACCGGCGAGAACGGGACGGGCAAGGAACTCGTCGCCCGGGCAATCCACCGTCTCTCCCCACGCGTCCAGAAGCCCTTCGTGGAGGTGAATTGCGCCGCGATCCCCTCGGAGCTCATCGAGAGCGAGCTGTTCGGGCACATGAGGGGGTCGTTCACCGGCGCCGTGCAGGATCGTGCCGGGAAGTTCGAACAGGCCGACAAGGGGACCCTCTTCCTCGATGAGATCGGCGACATGAGCCCGTCGGCGCAGGCGAAGGTCCTGCGCGTCCTGCAGGACGGCGAGGTGACGCGCATCGGCGGAGCCAAGCGGATCCAGGTCGACGTGCGCGTCCTGGCGGCGACCAACAAGGACCTGCAGGAGGAGATCGCCGCCGGCCGCTTTCGGGAAGACCTGTTCTACCGCCTCAACGTCGTCCCGCTGCACGTTCCGCCGCTGCGCGAGCGGCGCGAGGACATCCCGCTCCTGGCCCAGCACTTCGTCGACCAGCTGGCCCGTCGCGACGGCGCCCCGCCCCGCATCCTCGACGGAGGGGCGATGGAGGCGCTGGCGCAGATGGAGTGGCCCGGGAACGTGCGCGAACTCCGCAACACGATCGAACGCCTCCTGATCCTCTCGCCAGGCAATCGCATCACCGCCGCCGACGTCGCCCGGCTGGGCGGCCCCCGCCCCCCGGACGGCGCCAGTCTCGGCTCGCTCCTGGACATCGAGACGTTCGAAGCCTTCAAGGACGCCGCCGAGCGCGCCTACCTGCTCCACAAGCTCCGCACCTTCGAGTGGAACGTCTCGGAAACCGCGCGCGCCCTCGACATGCCGCGCTCGAACCTGTACAAGAAGATCGAGCGCTACGGGCTGGAGCGCGAACGGTGAGATCGGGACGCGAGACGGGGAACCCGAGACGGGAGAGCCGGCCCGCGCTCCGATGTCCCGCGCACCACTGCGTCACGCGTACCTGCCTCGCGCACTCCCGTCTCCCGTCTCCCCACTCCCGTCTCTTCCCATGACCAACTGGGACGATCAACTCAAGAAGATCGACAAGCAGCTCGAGTCGATCTCGGACGAGGCGCTCCTCCCCTCCAAGGGGGCACCCACACAGCAGGCTCGCGCCGACGTGGTCGCCAAGCAGGGCTCCACGTCCACCCTCGGCGTGATGCTGCGCCTCCTCCTCTCGGTGGCCCTGGGCGTGGGGATGCTGTTCTGGCCCTATGGCACCCGCTGCGGCGCCGGGCTCTTCGGCTACCTGGCCGCCACCGGAGTCGTCGCCCTCTCCGGCGTCTGGACCTCCGTGTGGACCTGGCGTCATCGCAGCGCGCGCGCCCACGTCCTGTCGCTCCTCCTGATCCTCTGGGGGATGGTCCTTGCCGCCGTCGAGGTGCTCCCACGCACGGGCTACGCCAGGGAGTCGCCCGAGCACCCCGCCATCTGGATGTGCGAGTAGCCGCTTTCGGCGTTCGCGGCGGCTCGACAGGGGCGGCCCCCCGCGGGACACTTCGCCTGCCGCCGTTCCCGGCTAGCTTTCGGGGCATGCGGCGCCCGGCGCCTCGCCCCGTCCATCACTCGCCGTCGCTCGACGGCTCGTTCCGCTCGCCATGACCACGGTCTTCAAGAACTTCATCGCTGGACAGTGGGTCGCCCCCTCGACGGGTGACTACTTCGAGAACATCAACCCGGCGGACAACTCCGACGTCATCGGACGGTTCCCACTTTCCGGGCGCGAGGACGTGGCGCAGGCGGTCGCCTCGGCGCAGCGCGGCTTCGAACTCTGGCGCAAGACGCCGGCACCGCTTCGCGGCGACGTGCTGCGTCGCGTCGGCGACCTCCTCTCCGCGCGCAAGGAGGAGATCGCGAACCTGATGACCCGCGAGATGGGGAAGCCGCTGGCCGAGACGCGCGGCGACGTGCAGGAGGGGATCGACACGGCGTATTACGCCGCGGTCGAGGGGCGCCGCCTCTTCGGCCACACGGTCCCCAGCGAGCTTCGCAACAAGTGGGCGATGAGCTATCGCCGCCCCATCGGCGTGGCCGGGATCGTGACGCCGTTCAACTTCCCGATGGCCATCCCGACGTGGAAGATGTTCCCGGCGCTGGTGTGCGGGAACGCGTGCGTCTTCAAGCCCGCCGAGGACGTCCCCCACACGGGGACCGTGCTGGTGGAGATCATGCTGGAGGCGGGGCTCCCGCCCGAGGTGATCCAGCTCGTGCACGGTGTCGGCGAGACGGTAGGGGCGGCGATCGTGCAGCATCCCGACATTCCGCTCATCTCGTTCACCGGATCGACCGAGACTGGTAGCAAGGTGGGGGAGGTCTGTGGGCGCATGCACAAGCGCCTCTCCCTCGAGATGGGGGGGAAGAACGCCCAGATCGTCCTGGATGATGCCGATCTCGATCTGGCGCTCGAGGGGGTGCTCTGGGGGGCCTTCGGGACGACCGGGCAGCGCTGCACCGCCACGTCGCGCCTCATCGTCCAGGGCGGGGTGCATGACCGCCTGGTGGGGATGCTCGTCGATCGGGTACGGGAGCTGCGGCTGGGCGACGGTCGCCAGCCCGGAACGGATGTCGGGCCGCTCATTCACGAGGAGTCGGTGCGGAAGGTCGAACGCTACGTGCAGATCGGGGAGGACGAGGGCGCCCAGCTCGCCATCGGCGGCAAGCGCGCCACCTCCGGCGCGCTGGCCAAGGGGACGTTCTTCGAGCCCACGATCTTCACGCATGTCCGTCCGGGGTCGCGCCTCGAGCAGGAGGAGATCTTCGGTCCGGTGCTCTCGGTGATCCGGGTCGACAACGCCGACGAGGCCTTCGCCGTCAACAACGACGTGAAGTACGGCCTGTCGTCGTCGCTCTACACGCGCAACGTGGAGCTGGCGTTCCGTGCGATGTCGGAGCTCGACAACGGGATCACGTATGTGAATGCTCCAACGATCGGCGCCGAGGCGCACCTCCCCTTCGGCGGCGTGAAGCAGACGGGGAACGGCCACCGTGAAGGGGGGTGGGAAGTGTACGAGTTCTACTCCGAGACGAAGGTGTGTTACGTCGATTATTCCGGCGCGCTGCAGCGGGCGCAGATCGACACGTACGGCGACTAGCGGGGGCGGGGCGGCGGGGCGGGACAACGCCCATCGCCGCTCGTATCTTTTCGAGTGGTTGCGTGCCCTGCGGGGCGCGAATTAATTGCCGACAATCCGATGGTGCTGTCCTCCTCCGAACGAGACGACCTGGTGCGCCGCGTCGAGCAGAAGCTCGGGCGCTGGGGGGTGCGTCGCGACGTCATCCGTGACGTCGTCGATCGCACGTTAGGCGCTCTCCCCGCTGCCGAACCGGCGTCCGTGGCGTCGCGCGACGGATCGCGCGAGGGATCGCGCGAGGGATCGCGTCACGGATCGCGTGACGGATCGCGCGAGGGCGTGCGCGAGGAGCAACGGGAGGGGCGCGGCGGCGCGGCGCGGGGGGTGGCGATCGTTGCGGCCGCGTCGACGCCGGACCTCGCCTCGCGCTTGCGCCGGGAGCTGGAGGGAAGTGGCGTGACCATCCACCGCATGGCGGTGGCGACGGAGGGGCGCTTCACCGTGGCGACGATCGCCGTCCCGGAGGCGAGCGAAGGGGCGGTGCGCAGTGCGGCGGAAGCGTTGGGGGCGCGAATCAGCTGGAGAGGAGGGGGACGATGATCCACGACACGGCCTCGTCGGAGACGCGCGTCACGATCACCGACCAGCATCGGGCCGCGGCGCTCGATCGCGTGAACCAGCGCACGCCACGCGTCCTGCGCTTCCTGTGGGACTGGGCCAAGTCGTTCCAGCTCGCCGTCGTCCTCTTTCTCGTCATCCGGGCGCTGGTGGTCGAGGCCTTCAAGATCCCGAGCGGGAGCATGGAAGGGACGCTCCTCGTGGGCGACTTCCTCCTGGTGAACAAGCTCGTCTACGGCGCCGAGGTCCCGTTCACGGGCAGGCGCCTCCCCGCGGTCCGCACGCCGGCCCGCGGCGACGTCATCGTCTTCCAGTGGCCCAGCGACCCGTCCAAGATCTTCGTCAAGCGCCTGGTGGGGATCCCCGGCGACACGCTGCGGATGGAAGACGGGATCCTCTACCGCAACGGCGTGCGGCTGCAGGAGACCTACGTACGCCACACCGATCCCGGCGCCGATCCGGCGGGCGACGAGTTCCGCTGGCAGCGCGACTACCTGGTGCGCTCGGCCCAGGCGTCGTTCTCCTACCACCCCTCACGCAACAACTGGGGGCCGCTCGTCGTGCCGCGCGAGCACCTCTTCGTGCTGGGCGACAACCGCGACAATTCACTGGATTCGCGCTACTGGGGCTTTGTCCCGGACTCCCTGGTGCGCGGGCAACCGATGGTGGTCTACTACAGCTATCTCCCGGATTCGACCTCGCGCCTCGACTTCCTCACGCACGTGCGATGGAGTCGACTTGGCGATCGAGTCCGCTAGTTTACCCACGGGCAGTCGTCCCACTTTCCGGTGACGCCTCGGCGTCGCCCGACCGCCGATCATCAGGAGCCCACGTGGCTGCAGGACGCATCGCTTCCAAGAAGTCGTCGTTCGACGAAGGCTCGCTGGACCAGTACCTCCGCGACATCAGCGCCTACCCGCTCATCACGCGGGAGGAGGAGGTGTCGCTCGCGCAGTGCATCCGCCAGGGGGACCAGGATGCGCTGGACAAGCTGGTGCGCTCCAACCTGCGCTTCGTGGTGTCGGTCGCGAAGAAGTACCAGAACCAGGGGGTCTCGCTCTCGGACCTGATCAACGAGGGGAACCTCGGGCTCATCCGGGCCGCCCACAAGTTCGACGAGACCAAGGGGATCAAGTTCATTTCCTACGCGGTCTGGTGGATCCGGCAGGCGATCCTCCAGGCGCTCGCCGAGCAGTCCCGCATCGTCCGCGTCCCGCTCAACCGCGCCGGGACGCTGCACCGCATCGGCAAGCGCGCCAACGCGCTGCTGCAGGAACTGGGGCGCGAGGCGACGCACGCCGAGATCGCCGACGGGATGGACATCACCGAGGAGGAAGTCGCCAAGACGATGTCGATCTCGCAGGCGCACCTCTCCCTCGATGCGCCGCTCACGCCGGGCGAGGACAACAAGCTCCTCGACTACCTCCCCGACAACCTGAACCCCACTCCCGACGAGCAGACCTTCGAGAAAGCGCTCACGGAATCGATCGAGGAGGCGCTGTCGTCGCTCAAGGAGCGCGAGGCCAAGATCCTCCGGCTCTACTTCGGCCTCGACGGGGAGGAACCGATGACGCTCGAGCAGATCGGCGCCTTGTTAGGCATCACGCGCGAGCGCGTGCGCCAGATCAAGGAAAAGGCCCTCTCGCGCTTGCGCCACGTGTCGCGGGCGCGGGCGCTCGAATCGTATCTTGGCTGAGCATCCGACGGGAGGCGGGGGACGGGAGACAGGAGGTCCGCTGGCGCCGGTGCCCGCATCGCTGCGCGATGCCAACGAGCACCTCGACCTCACCTTCGAGGGCTTCACGCACCTGTTCCGGCTGGTCGGGCGGGCCGTCACCCTCCGCTGCCCGCACTGTGGCGGAGGGCCGGTCCTGGTGCACTGGTTCCGCCTCCGCGAGGCGTGCGGGCACTGCCACAAGGCGCTGGAGCGTGGCGAGCCCGACTACTTCCTCGGCGGGATGATGTTCAACCTCGTCCTCTCCGAACTCCTCTTCACGGGGATCTTCGTCGCCGTGCTGGTGTTCATGTGGCCGACGGTCCCCTGGGACGCGATCCAGGTCGGCGCCCCGCTCGGCATGGCGCTCGCCCCCGTCGTGCTCTACCCCATTTCCAAGCTCGTCTGGCTCGCCTTCGACCTCGCTTTCCGTCCCGAACGCGAACCCTGACCTTCCTCGGCGCGCACCGTACTACACCATGGCCCAACTGAGCTCCTTCGACGTGACCACCGGCGTCGATCTCCAGGAAGTCGACAACGCGGTCAACCAGGCCGACAAGGAGATCGCCACCCGCTACGACTTCAAGGGATCCAAGGCGACGATCGAATTCTCCCGGGCGGACGGGACCCTCACCCTCACCGCCGACGACGAGTTCCGGATGCGGGCGCTGTTCGACATCCTGCAGAGCAAGCTGATCAAGCGGGGGGTCCCGGTGAAGAACCTCGACGTGGGCGAGACGAAGGCCGCCGGCGGGGATACCGTCCGCAAGGTGATCGGGCTCAAGATGTCGCTCGACGCCGAGACCGCGAAGAAGGTGTCGGCGACGATCAAGGAGGCCAAGCTCAAGAAGGTCCAGGCCGCGATCCAGGGCGAGCAGGTGCGCGTGAGCTCCCCCTCCCGCGACGACTTGCAGCTGGCGATCGCCCTGCTGCGCTCCACCGACTTCGGGGTCGAGCTCATGTTCGGGAACTACCGCTGACGACGGGGCGCTCGCCCCTCGTCGCCAGCGGGCGCCACCGGGCGCCACCGGGCGCCACCGGGCGCCACCAGGCGTCGCTCCCCGCTCCCGAGCCCGTTGCGCGCGCCCACCGATGCGCGTCCTTGGCGCATCGACCTCCCACCAGAAGCTTCTCCGATGGCGTCTCGCTCGCTCAGCCTCGTCCCGGCCCTGGTCGCTGCCGCCGCTGCCATCGCCGTCCTGGGCTGCGCCGGCGAGCGCGTGGGGAACGGCCGGGGGCGGGGCACGGTCGTCATCGCGACCGCCGCTGACGCGGACGTCCTCCTCCCGACGCTGGTGCAGCAGCTCGTCGCCAAGCAGGTCGTCGACCAGCTCTTCGAACCCCTCGCCGCCCCGCCGGCGTCGATGAGCACCGTTGGCGACGCGGGCTACGAGCCACGGCTCGCCGCCCGATGGACGTGGGCCCCCGACTCGCTCTCCATCGCGTTCGCCATCGATCCACGCGCCCGCTGGCACGACGGCCGGCCCGTGACCTCGCGCGACGTCAGGTTCTCGCTCGAACTGCTGAAGGACCCGCGCGTCGGCGCGCCGTTGGGCGAGAGCATGTCGAACGTCGACTCGGTGAGCACCCCCGACTCGCTCACCGCGGTCGCGTGGTTCGCGCGGCGTTCGCCGGAGCAGTTCTTCACCTTCGTCTACAACCTCCCGGTCGTCCCGGAGCACCTCCTGGCTGGCGTGCCACGCGACAAGCTGGGGGAGTCGCCCTTCGCGCGGGCCCCGGTGGGGAACGGGCGCTTCCGTTTCAAGCGGTGGGAGCGGGGCAAGGTGATCGAGGTCGTGGCCGACACGGCGAACTATCGCGGGCGCCCGTCCATCGACCGCGTCATGTGGAGCGTCTCGCCCGACCCCACGGCGATGTGGGCGCGCCTGGTGAACGAGGAAGCCGACGTCGTCGAGATGCTCCGGGGCGAGCCGCTCGCCAAGGTGGCGGCCTCCACGACCACGCGTCCCGTGCCGTACCAGGGGCTCGACTATGCATTCGTGACCTTCAACACCCGCGCCCGCGGCCGTCGCCAGCCGCCGCACCCGGTGCTCGGCAGCGCCGCCGTGCGTCGCGCGCTCGCGCTCGGCGTCGATCGCCAGGCCATTGCCCGCAACGTCTTCGACACGCTGGCCTATCTCGGCATCGGCCCCGTGGTGCGTGCGCAGTGGACGGCCGACACCGCGATCGCGATCCCCGCCCACGACGCCGCCGCGGCCATGGCGCTGCTCGACTCGTTAGGGTGGCGCGACCTCGACGGCAACGGCGTGCGCGAGAAGGGCGGGCGCCCGCTCGCGTTCTCGCTGGCGGTCCCGACCTCCAGCGCCCCGCGCCGCCAGGCCTCGGTGCTCCTGCAGGCGCAATGGAAGGCGATCGGGGCCGACGTGACGATCGAGGAGCTCGAGTTCAACGCGTTCGTGGAGCGCCTCATGTCGGGGCGCTTCGACGCCGCCATGAACGGCAGCCACGCCAACCCCAGTCCGTCCGACGTGCGCACCATGTACGGGAGCGACCGCACTCCCGACCGGCAGGGGGGCAATTTCGGCGGCTACGCCAGCGCCACGGTCGACGCCCTCCTCGACTCGGCGGTGCACGAGTTCGACGCCCAACGGGCGCGGTCGATGTACCGGCGCGCCTACGCCCGGATCATCGCCGACGCCGCGGCGGTCTTCCTGTACGAGCCGCGCATGGTCGCCGGCATCAACAACCGCATCGATCCGGGGACCCTCCCGGCGGTGGGGTGGTGGATCCACCTGGCCGACTGGCGGATCGAGCCCGCGCGTCGCATCGCCCGCGATCGCATCCCGCTCGACGCGCCGGTGGCCGGGGGGCGAGGCGCCTCGCCCGGCGACTCGGCCGGGTAGGGGCCGCACCGGTTACCTTTCCCGGGCGGGAGGCGCGTGTCGGCGCCTCCCGCCCGTCCGTTTCCATCACGTCCTTCCCATGTCCTCGTCTCCCTCCGGCGCGTTCGCCCCGCGACGCATCGTCATCGGGGCCAATGCCCATGCCGAACTCGCGCAGGCGCTGCAGGCGGCGCGTCCCGACCTCGAGATCCGCGGCAACCGGTACACCGACCTGACGGCCGAGGACCTGGCGTGGGGCGAGGCGTACGTCGGGTTCAGGCGTCCGCCGATGCCAACGATGGGAAACATCAAGTGGGTGCACTGCACCGGCGCCGGGGTCGACGCCTGGCTGTATCCGGTGGAACTGCCGCGCGACATCGTGCTGACGCGCACCAGCGAGTCGTTCGGGCCGATGATCGCCGAGTGGGCCCTGGCGCGCGCACTGGCCTTCTCGCAGCAGCTCGTGGACCTCGCGCAGTGCCAGCGCCTGCATCGCTGGGCGCCGCGCGACCTCACGCTCCTGCGCGGCACCACGGCGGTGGTGGTGGGAACGGGCGACGTCGGGAGCCACATCGCGCGCCTGTTCCACGCGCTCGGCTGCCGGGTGTACGGGGTGTCGCGCTCGGGCGAGGGCGACGCGACGGTCTTCTACGCGACGGCACAGGTGTCGGCGCTCAAGGACGTGGCGGCCGTCGCCGACTGGCTCATCGTGACGCTCCCCCTCACGGCGGAGACCGATGGGCTGATCAGCCGCGACGTCCTGGCGGCCTGTCGCGGCGCGGTCCTGATCAACGCGGGGCGCGGCGCCGTGGTCGACGAGGCGGCGATCCCCGAGGCGCTCGACCGCGGATGGCTCGCGGGGGCGGCCCTGGACGTCTTCCGGGTCGAGCCCCTCCCCGTGGAATCGCCGCTGTGGCAGGACACGCGCGTGATGGTCTCGCCGCACATCAGCGGGCTCACCACCGTCGAGGGGGCGGCGAAGGGATTCCTGGAATGCCTGGCGAGCCTCGAGCGAGGCGAGAAGAGCCGCTGGGAAGTGGACCGGACGAGGCAGTACTAGCATGAAGTTCTCGGTCATCACGTTGGGCTGCGACAAGAACACGGTCGACTCGGAGCGCTACATCGCCGAGCTGCTGGCGCACGGCGCCGAGCGCTCGGAGGCGGCGGGCGAGGCCGACGTGATCGTCGTGAACACGTGCGGCTTCATCGACGCCGCCAAGCGCGAGTCGCTGGACGCCATCCTCGAGGCGGCCCGGCACAAGGACGAGGGGCGCTGCCAGCTCGTCGCGGCCGTCGGGTGCATGGTGACCCGCCACAAGGACGAGCTGGCCGAGTCGCTCCCCGAGGTCGACCTCTTCCTGTCGACGGCCGAGAGCGACCGGCTGGTTCCCGAGCTCGAGGCGCGCGGCCTGCTGGCCGACGCCCCGCTCCTGCAGCATCCCGGGGTGCGGGTGTACGCCGGCGAGCTCCCCCACATCCGCTACCTCAAGATCAGCGAGGGGTGCGACCACGGGTGCGCCTTCTGCGCCATCCCGCTGATGCGCGGGCGGCACCGGTCGTTCGCGTTAGGCGACCTGGTGCGCGAGGCGCAGCTCCTCGAGGCGCAGGGGGCGCGCGAGGTCAACCTCGTGGCCCAGGACCTGGCGCACTACGGGCGCGACGTGCGCGACGGCACCGCCCTCCCCGAGCTGCTGCGCGCGCTCCTGCGCGAGACGGCGATCCCGTGGTACCGCCTGCTGTACATCTACAGCGCCGGGCTGTCGCCGGCGATGCTCGACCTCATCGCCGGCGAGCCGCGCATCGTGCGCTACCTCGACATCCCCATGCAGCACGCGGCCGACGCCGTCCTGGCCCGCATGCGCCGCCCCGAGCGGAAGGCGCGCCAGCGCGAGCGGCTGCGGGCCATTCGCGAGCGCATCCCGGGGGTCGCGATCCGCACGACCGTCATCGTCGGGTTTCCGGGCGAGACCGAGGACGAGTTCCAGGAGCTCCTCGATTTCCTCGAGGAGGCGCAGCTGGAGCGCGTGGGCGCCTTCGCCTACTCGCCGCAGGAAGGGACGCGCGCCTGGGACATGCCGGACGACGTCCCCGACGCGGTCAAGCGCGAGCGGGTGGAGCGCGTCCAGCAGCTGCAACGCCTCATCACCGCGGAGCGCTACGAGTCGTGGCTCGGGCGCCGGGCGCGGGCCATGGTCGACCGTCCGGCCGACGCCCGCGGCGTGGCACAGGCGCGGCTGGAGGCGCAGGCGGACGACATCGACGGGGTGACGTGGATCACCACCGATGCTCGTCCGGGAACCGTGTTGGAGGTTCGGCTCGACGAGGTTGTCGACGACTACGACTTCCGGGCGTCGGCGTCGTCGGTCCTCGACGCGCCGCCGCCCGGGCCCATCGTGCGGACCGGACGCGTCCTCCCCGTCGCCGCGGGGAGCGTGGGAAGCTTCGGGCGCTGACGGCGCACGGGGGAAGTTCGTCCCCCGTACATGCGGCTCCTCGCGCCCCTCTCGCTCGTCGCGTCCTCCCTGGTCGCGTCCTCCCTGGTCGCGTCCTCCCTGCTCGCCTCCTCTCTGGTCGCGTCCGCCCTGACGCCGGCGCCCGCCGCGCATGGTGGAACCGCGCCGCCGCGCGACCTCCGCGTGGTGGTCGGATCGGCGGCGTACGAGGCGGCGCCGGAGGGCGACGGCGGGTGGGCCATCCGCGACGCGTGGGGGCGCGTGCACGCCCGGGGGAACGGTCGCCCCGACGTCCTCATCGAGCGCCGGCAGCTGCGGACGCGGGTCGTCCTCGCCGGCGGGGCGCGGGCCACGGCCTGGAGCGACGAGCCCTTCGTCCTGGTGGCCGACTCGGCGTCGGGGGCGGTGGCGTGGGACGGGCGGCGCTATCGCGGGATGCTCGCCTTCGTCGCCGTCGACACGGCCATCCTGGTCGTCAACGTCGTCCCCCTGGAGGCGTACCTGCGCGGGGTCGTCCCCCTCGAGCTCGGGGTGCGTTCGCCTAACGAGATGGCCGCCCTCGAGGCGCAGGCGGTGGCGGCGCGCAGCTACGCCGTCGTCCGGCAGCGCGAGGCGGGCGCCCGGCGCTACGACCTCACCAGTGGCGCCTTCGACCAGGTGTACGGGGGGATCGCGGCGGAACACCCCTTGGCCGACGAGGCCATCACGGCGACCGCCGGGCTGGTGCTGACGTACGGCGGGCGCGTGGTGGCCGCGCCGTATCACTCCACCTGCGGCGGTCACACCGTTCCCGCGTCGGAGGCGTGGGGGGAGGGTGGGGACGCCCCGTGGCTGCGCGGGGTGCGCGACACCCCGCCGGGGAGCGATCGGCCCTGGTGCGCGATCTCGCCCCGCTTCCACTGGGAGCGCACCTTCGACCGGCGTGCCCTGGACGAGGCGGTCGCGCGCTACGTTCGCGCGCACGCGGAGGACGGGGCGGC
This sequence comes from Gemmatimonadetes bacterium SCN 70-22, assembly GCA_001724275.1. Lineage (NCBI taxonomy): Bacteria > Pseudomonadati > Gemmatimonadota > Gemmatimonadetes bacterium SCN 70-22. The sequence goes on along the minus strand of MEDZ01000015.1, from coordinate 130,977 downwards.
GGCTGGCCCCGCCTTCGCGGCGCGCACCACGCTGGTGGCGGGGACCGGGGCGTCGGCAGGGAGGGGGGTGCGCGAGGTGCGGGTCACCGCCCGGACGCGCTCGGGGCGGGTCGCCACCCTGTCGCTCGAGACCGACGCCGGCACGGTGCGGTTGAGCGGGACCGAGTTGCGCACGACGTTGCGAACGGCACGTGGCGAGATCCTGTCCTCCACCTATTTTTCGCCGGAGCCGGTCGTCGGGCGTGACGGGCGGCTGATGCAGCTGACGCTCCGGGGCACGGGTAACGGCCATGGCGTCGGGATGTGCCAGTGGGGTGCGATTGCCCGCGCCCGCGCCGGGCACGATGTGCGCGCGATCCTGTCGGCGTACTATCCCGGTGCCACGGTGGCGCGGTCCCCGTGATCCGTTCCCCGTCCCGCGGGGGGCCGGACCCGCCGGACCTCCGACGCACGCCCTCACTGCCTAACGCCGACCCCAGACTCGTTGATGCACCCCCCCGTTCGGATCGCCGTCGTCGGCGCCGGCGCCATCGCACAAGTGGCGCACCTCTCGGTCCTCTCCAAGCTGCGCGGCGCGCAGCTGGTGGCCCTGTGCGACAATGACCGGGCCAAGGCGCGGGCCCTCGCCGACCGCTTCGGCATTCCCGACGTCTTCACCGACATCGACGACCTGATCGACTACGACGAGCTCGATGCGGCGATCGTGGCCACGCCCAGCCACCTGCACGAGCCGCACGTGTTGCAGCTGCTGGCCGCCGGCGTCGACGTCCTCTCCGAGCGCCCGCTGGCGCTCGGGGTCAAGGGCGTCGAGCGGATCCTCGCGGCCGCGGCGCGGGCCGACCGCAAGGTGGCCGTCGCCAACAACCATCGCTTCCGCAGCGACGTCCAGGCGCTGGTCGGCTTCCTGTCCGGCGGCGAGCTGGGGAAGCTGACCGGCGTGCGCACCGGGGCCTATCACCCTCGCGGCAAGATCGAGGGGTGGCGGTTGCGGCGGCAGGAGGCTGGGGGGGGCGCGCTCTTCGAGCAGGGGTTCCCCCTCATCGACCTCGCCATGTGGATGGCCGACTTCCCGGCTCCCCAGCGCGTCTGGGCCCACGTGGACCGCCCCCGCGGGACCAACGCCGTGGAGGAGTCGGCCATCCTCTGCGTCGAGTGCGCCAACGGCGTCGCCTTCACCTTCGACGTCTCGTGGGCGTACGTCGGCGAGGACGAGCGCTGGTGGTTCGAGACGCTCTGTTCGCGCGGGAGCGCCCGCCTGGCCCCGCTGCGCGTGGTCAAGGAGCTCAACGGCAAGGCCGTCGACGTCTCGCCCACCGGCGCCGCGGCCCGCGAGAGCGCGTTCATCCAGTCGTACCGCGCGGAGCTGGCGCACTGGATCTCGGTGCTGCGCGGCGACGCGGAGTACGAGGCCCCGACGGACCAGCTCATCGTGCACCGCATCCTCGAGGCCGCCTACAAGTCCGCAGAGGAAGGGAAGGAAGTCCGGCTGTGACCTTCCATTGCACGCCGCGGCGCCCCTGGTGGCGGCGCCCCTGGCGGCGGCGAGTCGCGCTGGCGACGGCCGCCCTCGCGGCCGGCGCGCTCGCCGCCGGAGTGCCGCCAGCCGCATCCGCCCAGCCGAGCGTCGCCGCGTCACCAGGCGCCGTGGCTCCCCCGTCGCCGGCCGTCGCCGGGAGCGAGCTCGACGTCTACGTGATGACGATGGGGCAGGGCGACCTCCTCTGGGAACGCTTCGGCCACAACGCGATCGGGATTCGCGACCGCAGCACCGGGACGGACCTGGTCTACAACTGGGGGATGTTCTCCTTCGACCAGCCGGGGTTCCTTCCGCGCTTCCTGCGCGGGGAGATGCTGTACTGGATGGCCCCGTTCGATGCGGTGCAGACGTTGGTGGCCTACCAGATGGCCAACCGATCGGTCACCATCCAGTGGCTCAACCTCTCCCCGGCGCAGAAGGACTCCCTACGGCGGGTCGTGGAGTGGAACGCCCGCGACGAGAACAAGTTCTACCGGTACGACTACTACCGGGACAACTGCTCGACGCGGGTGCGCGACGCGCTCGACCTGGTGCTCGGTGGGGCGATTCGCCGCGCCACCGAGCCGCAGCCGACCGCCATGACCTACCGTGACCATTCGTTGCGGCTGATGGATGGGATGTTCTGGACGCGCACCGGGATCGACCTCGGGCTGGGGGCCCCGACCGACCGCCCGATCACGGCCTGGGAGGCGATGTTCATCCCCATGGAGGTGCAACGCCGCCTGCGCGACGTGCGCATCCCGGATGCATCGGGGGCCATGGTCCCCCTCGTGGCGTCGGAGGACGTGCTCTTCCAGGCGACGCGGACGCCGGAACGCTCGCCATGGCGTGGGCCGTCGCCGCGGGCTTCTTCGGCCTCCTCCTCCTCCTCCTGTGGATCGCGACCCAGCACGTCGCCACCCACGGCAACCAGAACCTCTTCTTCACCCAGCCGCTCTGGCTGGGTGTGGCGGCGCTGATCCCCCTTGCCCGGTCGGGAAGGCGCGCGCGCGACCGCTTGCTCCTCCTCGTGCGCCTCTCGGTCGCCCTCGCCGTCACCGGCGGCATCCTCGCCCTCACGCCGCTCGGACAGCCGTCAGGGGCAATCGCCGCCTTCGCCGTCCCGGTGTGCCTCGCCGCGTACCTGCTGGTGCTGCGCGTGGTGTACCTCGCGCAGCAGGCGGCAGCTGCGGCGGAGTGGCCCTCGGCCGGGCCACGGAACCGCGCATGAGGCACTCCATCGGGATCGACGTCGGCGGCACCTTCACCGACCTCGTCGCCGTCTCCCTCGACGACGGGACGGCACGCTCGGGCAAGGTGCTCAGTACCCCGCACGACCAGAGCCAGGGGGTGGAGGAAGCGCTGCAGGCGCAGGGCCCCCCGGCGCCTCGGGTTGCCCGTATCGTGCACGGGACGACGGTCGTGACCAACATGCTCCTCGAGCGGCGCGGGGCACGGGTCGCCCTCTGTGCCACGCGCGGGGCGACCGACCTGCTGGAGCTCCGGCGACAGGAGCGGGCATCGCTGTACGACCTCGCGGCCTGTCACCCGCCCCCCCTCGTCGATGCCGCCCACGTGGTCGCCGTGCACGAACGACTCGTCCCCGGCGGGGTCGAGGACCCGCTGACGCCCGCGGAGGCGGCCAATGTCGCGGAGCAGGTGGCCGCGCTCGATCCCGAGATCGTGGCCATCGCGCTGCTGCACGCCTACGCCGACCCCGTCCACGAATTGCGGCTGGCGGAGGCGATCGCCGCCCGCCTCCCCGCGGTCGACATCGTGTGCTCGTCGGACGTGCTCCCCGAGATCCGGGAGTTCGAGCGCACGGCGACGACCACGTGCGAAGCGTATGCGCGCCCCGGGGTGCGGCGGTACCTCGAGAACCTGACGACGCGCGTGGCGGCGCTGGGGATGCCGGCGCCCGGTGTGGTCTCGTCCAGTGGCGGCATGCGCGATGCCCGCGACGCGGCGCGCCACGCCGCCTCGCTCGCCCTGTCGGGGCCGGCCGGGGGAGTGGCCGGGGCGGCACTCGTCACGCGCCTCGCCGGCTTCGACCGCGCGCTGTCGATCGACATCGGCGGAACCAGCGCCGACGTCGGCCTCATCCTCGAGGGCGAGCCGCTCGTCGAGGCCGGCGGTGCGGTGGCCGGCATCCCGATCGCCCTCCCGCGCGTGCTCGTCGAGACGGTGTCGGCGGGCGGCGGATCGTTAGGCTGGGTCGATGACGGCGGCGCGCTGCGGGTGGGGCCACGCAGCGCCGGCGCCGTCCCCGGCCCGGTGGCCTTCGGACGCGGCGGGACGCAGGCCACGGTGACCGATGCGCACGTGACCCTCGGGAACATCCGGGCCGACCGCATGGCGCGCGACGTGCACCTCGACGCCGAGGGGGCGCGCGCCGCCGTGTCGCGCCTCGCCGCCGCGTTAGGCGCCACGCCCGAGCGCACGGCGCAGGCCATGATCGACACCGCCGACGCCGAGATGGCGCGCGCCCTGCGACGCGTCAGCGTCGAGCGCGGCGTCGATCCGCGCGGGTGCGTCCTCGTGGCCTTCGGCGGCGGCGGCCCGCTGCACGCCTGCGCCCTCGCCGACCGCCTCGGGATGACGCGCATCCTCGTCCCGCCGCACGCCGGCGTGCTCTCGGCGCTCGGCCTCGCGGTCGCCCCCGAACGGCGGGTGGGATTGGCCAGCGTCCTGCGCCCGCTCCTCGATCTCCCGGGCGACGCCCTCGCCCGGCTCGCCGAGGAGGGCGCCGCTCGCGCCGGGGGCGAGGGGACCCCGCGGTTCATCGCCCGAATCCGCTACCGCGGGCAGGGACACGAACTCGAGGTTCCCTTCACCCTCGACGACCCGCCGGCGGCGGTCGATGCGCGCTTCGCCGCCATGCACGCGCGGCGTTACGGCTTCACCCTCGATCTCCCCGCCCACGTCGTGAGCCTGCGTTGCACGCGCTCCTCGACCGCCCCCGCGCTCGTCCTGCGACGCCAGGGGGCCAATCGGTGGGGGGATGGGGGCTTCGTGGATTCGGGGGGGGCGCTGTCGGCCGTGGTTCGCGGACCCGCCGTCATCGCCCTCCCCGACGCGACGCTCCTCGTCGCCCCCGGGTGGACCGCCCGCGCGCTCGACATGGGCGGCTGGATCCTCGAGTCCGCCGGCTGACCCCCGGCGTAGGCGACCCCGAACGCCCGTCTCCCATCTCCCGTCCGCCTCGCGATGTCCTTCGACCCCCTCGCCCTGACCGTCTTCTCCAACGCGGTCGCGATGATTGCCGAGGAGATGGGGACCGTGCTCGAACGCGGCGCGCTCTCGCCGAACATTCGCGAGCGCCGCGACGCGTCCTCCGCCCTGTTCGATGCGCAGGGGCGGATGGTCGCGCAGGCGGCACACATCCCCGTCCACCTGGGGGCGATGCCCGAGGCGGTGCGCGCGGTGCGCGCACGCGCGCCACGCCCGGGCGACGTCTTCCTCCTGAACGATCCGAACCATGGAGGCTCGCACCTTCCGGACCTCACGATGGTCGAGGTGATCGGCGAGGGCGACGCGATCGTGGGCTATGCGGCGGTTCGCGCGCATCACGCCGACGTCGGCGGCATCTCGCCGGGGAGCATGCCGCGCGGGGCCACCGAGCTGGTACAGGAGGGGATCATCATTCCCCCGGTGCGCATCGCGCGCGGCGACGAGTGGCACGCGGAGGTCCTGTCGCTACTCCTGGCCAACGTGCGCACCCCCGAGGAACGGCAGGGCGACCTGCGCGCCCAGCGCGCGGCCTGTGCGGCGGGGCGTGATGGCTGGCTCGCCCTGCGGGCGCGTGAGGGGGCGGGGGTGGTGGAGGGTGCGTGCGAGGCGTTGCTCGCCTATACCGAGCGCCGCGCCCGCGCACGCATCGCACAGTTGGGGAGCGTGCGGGGAGCCGCGCGCGACGCCCTCGAGGGAGACGGGGTCACCGACGACGAGGTGCCGATCGTGGTCGCGTTCGAGGCGCTCGGCGATCGGCTGCGCCTCGATTTCACCGGGACGTCACCGATGGTCGCGGGGAACGTGAACGCCCCGTTCGCCGTGACGCGCTCGGCGGCGGTCTTCGTGTTGCGCACCCTGCTGGACGACGATGTCCCCACGAACGACGGGATTGCCCGCGCCATCGAGCTCATCGTCCCCGAAGGGTCGGCGATCAACGCCCGCTGGCCGGCGGCGGTGGCCGCGGGGAACGTCGAGATGTCGCAGCGCGTGACCGACACGATCTTCGCGGCCCTGGCCGACGCGGGGGTCGACGTCCCGGCACAAGGGCAGGGGACGATGAACAACATCACGTTCGGCGGGCGAGGGTGGACGTTCTACGAGACGCTGGGTGGGGGACAAGGGGGGGCGTCGCGCGGCCCGGGGCCCAGTGCCGTGCACGTCGGGATGAGCAACACGCGCAATACCCCCATCGAGGCGCTCGAGCACGCCTATCCGATGCGCATCGACGAGTACGCCATTCGTCGCGGGTCCGGGGGCGCGGGCGTGCACGCCGGGGGTGACGGCGTGGTCCGGCGCTACCGCGTGCTCGAGCCGTGCACCGTGACGCTCGTGACCGAGCGCCGGCGGCGCGCGCCGTTAGGCGCGGCGGGGGGCGCGGCGGGGCTCCCGGGGCTCAACCTCAGGAACGGCGAGCCGATCCCGGCCAAGTGCCGGCTCGAGCTCGCTGCGGGCGACGTCATCAGCATCCTGACCCCCGGCGGCGGAGGGTGGGGAACGCCCGGCTGAACTGCGGACCGGCGTCCCCGTCGCGGTCGACACCAGTGGCGGCTCCCCCCGGCGCCGGACTCGCCTAACTTCGTGGCATGCCACTCCTGCCACTCCTGCCACGCATGCCACTCCTGCCACTCCTGCCACTCCTGCCTTTCGCCGTGCCCGGCGCCCCCCGCCTCGTGCCCGGTTCGATGTCCCGTGCCCGCGGCGCCGTGCGATGCTCGTCTCGTGCCATGCCTGGCGCGCTCGGCGCAACGCTCCTTGCGCTCGCCGCGTTGCACCCGTCGGCCGGCGGCGCCCAGGCAGCGGGCAACTTTCCGGGGCGCGGCGCGCCGACCGTCACGGTGCCCCGCGCGAGCGAGGCCCCGGTCGTCGACGGTGAGCTCACGGAGGCCGCCTGGGCGAGCGCGGTGCGCCTGACGGGGTTCTCGCAGTACCAGCCGGTGGACCAGCGCCCCGCCGCCGAGCCGACCGAGGTGCGCGTGCTGTACACGCCGCAGGCCATCTACTTCGGCATCATCGCCACCGCGACCGATCCCGGGACGGTCCGCGCCACGCTCTCCAAGCGGGACAACATCGGGAATGACGACCGCGTCACCATCTACCTGGACACCTTCAACGACCGGCGGCGCGCGTTCTTCTTCGGGGCCAACGCGCTGGGCGTCCAGCTGGACGGCGTGCGCACCGAGGGGGCCGTGAGCGCGGGGAGCATGTTCGGGGGGAGCGTCGACCTCAACCCGGACTTCCGCTTCGAGACGCGCGGCCGCCTCACCGCGACCGGCTATGTGATCGAGATGCGGATCCCCTTCAAGAGCCTGCGTTTCCCCTCCGGGGCGCAGAAATGGGGAGTGCAGGTGGTCCGGAACATCCCCGCCCGCTCGGCGGAGGACACCTGGACCGACGCGCAGCGCGGCGCCTCGTCGCTCCTCGCGCAGTCGGGGCTCCTGGTCGGATTCGACGACATCGAGCGTGGCGTGGTGACCGACCTGCAACCGTTCGTCACCGGGATGGTGGCCGGGGCGCGCGCCGCCGATGGGCGCTTCACCCGCGACGACGGGACGTTCGACGCCGGACTCAACGCCAGGCTCGGCTTTCCGTCGTTTGCCGTCGAGGCGACGGTCAATCCCGACTTCTCCCAGGTCGAGTCGGACGCGGGGCTCGTCACCGTGAACGAGCGGTTCACCCTCTTCCTTCCCGAGCGTCGTCCGTTCTTCCTCGAGGGGATCGAGCTCTTCGCCACGCCGAACCAGCTGGTGTACTCGCGCCGCATCGCCAACCCGATCGCCGGGACCAAGCTGACGGGCAAGCGCGGGCGCTTCGGCGTCGCCCTCCTGTCGGCCCTCGATGAGGTGTCGGGCGACGACGCGCTGTTCAACATCGCGCGACTGCGCGCCGACTACGGCGGCAGCTCGGTGGCCGGGGTGACCCTGACCGATCGCCGGCGCGGCGGGGAGGGGAACACGGTCCTCGCCCTCGACAACCGCCTCGTCTTCCGCAAGCTGTATTACTTCGAGACGCAGCTGGGGCAGTCGTTCACGTCGCACGCCAACGACGTGCGCAGCGCCCCGGTCTGGCGCGCGGAGTTGGACCGCACCGGGCGCACCTGGGGGTTCAACTACCAGCTCAACGCCCTTGGCGATCGCTTCCAGAGCGACGCCGGCTTCGTCCCGCGCGTCGGCTACCAGCAGGCCCGCGCGTTCAACCGCCTCGCCTGGCTCGGCGAGCCGTCGTCACTCGTCCAGAACTTCACCACCTTCTTCGGCCCCACGCGCCTCTGGCGCTACGGATCATTTGCCCGCGACGCCGAACTGGAAGGGGAGGAGCAGGTGGGGAGCTTCGTCACGCTGCGCGGGGGATGGCAGCTGAACCCCTCGGTCAACCGGAACTTCTACGTCATCGACCCGAGCGTCGCCGCCGGGGTCCAGGCCCCGACCGTGGAGGGGGAGCTCGTCCCCTGGGATCCCTCGACCCGCCTGGAGGGGCTCTGGAAGGGGTCGTTGGGGGTGACGACCCCGGTGTATGGGCGGTTCAACGCGTCGGTCACCGTCCTCTACGGCGCCGTCCCGGTCTTCGTGGAGGGGATCGAGGGGCGCGAGCTGCGCACCACGGCGTCGTTGCTCGTCCGCCCCACGCCCGGAACGCGGGTCGAGGCGACGATCACCGAGTCGCGCATTCGCCGCGAGCTCGACGGCTCGACCTACGCCCGGGTGACGATCCCCCGCCTCAAGGCCGAGTACCAGCCGACCCGCGCCCTGTTCTTCCGCGTGGTGTCGCAGTATCGCGCCGACCGCGTGTCGGCGCTGCGCCTGCGGGGGACGACCCTCCCGCTCTATGACATGGCGGGACGCGCGATCGGGGCCACCGACGCGCGGACGTTGCGGACCGACTGGCTGGTCCAGTACGAACCCTCGCCCGGGACGATCGCCTTCTTCGGCTACGGCGACGGGTGGCAATCCCCCGGTGTCCCGGACGACATCGACCTCCGCCGGCGCAACGACGGCTTCTTCGTGAAGCTGGCCTACCTCTTCCGGCGTTAGGCGGCTAGAGCGCCAGCTCCATCCCCTCGGCGGCCGCGATGACGCGCACCGCCCCGCCGCGCTCCGCAACCATCTTGTGGCAGAGGGAGAGCATCTCGTCCAGCGCCGCGTCGCTGCGATCGGGTTCGTGGTGGAACAGGACCAGCGTCTCGACCTCGGCCGCGATCGCGAAGTCGATCGCGTCGCGGTACGAGGAATGTCCCCAGCCGCGGTGCTCCATGTACTCGGCCCCGGTGTACATCGCGTCGTGAATGAGGATGGAGGCCCCGCGCGCGAAGTCCACGAGGGCGTCGCGCGTCGATGCCGCGTCGGCCTGGTCGCCGTCGCGATCCAGCTCGTTGTCCGGGATGAAGATCACCGAGCGCGACGGGTCGGCCGTCGGCGACAGGCGGAAGCCCAGCGCACTCCCGGGGTGTCGCACGTTGATGGTCCGTACATCGTAGCCCGGGCCCGAGTGCTGGTGGCGCGCCAGCTCGCGCACTTCCACGCGCGCGCTCAGCTGGTCGAAGGCGACCGGAAAGACGACGGGGCTCATCTGCTGGCGCAGCACCACCTCGAGCGAGCGCTCGAGCGAGGGCGAACCCCAGAGCGTGAACTGGTTCCCCGTCTGGAAGGCCGGGGTGAAGAAGGGGAGCCCCTGGATGTGGTCCCAGTGCGCGTGCGAAAAGAAGACGTCGCCGCGGATGGGGCGTCCCTCGGCCTGCGCCACCAGCGTGCGCCCCAACTCGCGAATGCCGGTGCCCGCGTCGAGGATCACCAGCTCGTCGTCGTCGGTGCGGACCTCGACGCACGTCGTGTTGCCGCCATAGCGCACCGTCGCCGGGCCGGGGGACGGACAGGAACCACGAGTTCCCCAGAAACGGACACGCATGTCGGCAGCCGGAGGTGCTGGAGTCGGGCGGGGTGAGGAAGGGGGAGGCGCTCGCGGCGGCGCCCCCGGCCGGTGGGCCGGGGTGCCGGCGAGGCTAGATGCGGGCCTGCGCCAGCTGCTTGAGCGCGGCGCGGTTGGCGACGGAAATCCGCCGCCGCTCGACCCGGATGAGTCCCTGGATCTGGAAGTCGCGGATGGTGCGCGACACCGTCTCGCGGCTCGCCCCGATCATGTGGGCGATCGTCTGGTGCGTGAGCGGCTTCTCGATGGTCTCCTTGCCGGCCTCGTCGGCAAAGTCCAGGATGAGGCGGGCGATGCGCCCGGGGACGTCGAGCAGGGCGAGGCCGTGGATCTTGGCGTCGGCGCGACGCAGGCGACGCGCGAGCTCGACCAGCAGCGACCAGGCGACGGCCGGGTTGGCCTCCACGCGGCGGCGGAAGTCGTCGCGGCGCAGGACCAGGAGGTTGGTGTCCTCCATCGCGATGACGTGCGCCGAGCGCGGCTGGTCGTCGATGAGCGAGAGCTCGCCGAAGTGTTCGCCCACGCCGAGGACGCCGAGGATCACCTCGCGCCCATCCTCCCCGATGAGGACCACCTTCACGCGGCCGTCGCGAACGATGAAGAGCGAATCGCCGGGGTCGTCCTCGAAGACGATCACGCTCCCCTTGGGGTAGGTCTTCTCCCGGGTCAACTCGGAGAACCGCTGGAGCTCCGCGTCGTCGAGCCGCGAGAAGATCGGAATGGAGCGGAGGAAGTTGCTATAGTCCATCCGGGAAGCCTGTCGTGCTGGGGTCGGGTCGATTGCGAATGGGAGAGCCATGGGGGCGCTCGTGCAGCGGGGAATCGGAAAGGTACTCTACCACTGACGCCGGCCAGCGGGGCACGTCACAGCGCGACGGCCCTCCCGCCGGGTCAGGGGCGCCGGGCGATTCCGGCCCTGGCGGCCGCGGCGTTACGGTTGCCGCGAATTCACGGGGAGGCTGTGGCGTGGATCACAGTCCCCCGGTCGCCTTGAATGCGTCCAGCCTCTGTCGCTATATTATTCAGCTCTCTCCAAGTTCCCTGAGGCCGACGTGAAAGCCGACATCCATCCGGAGTACGCCACCGCGACCGTGAAGTGCGCCTGCGGCAACACCTGGCAGACGCGCTCCACGATGGGCGAGCTCCATCTCGATATCTGCTCCAACTGCCACCCGTTCTTCACCGGGAAGCAGAAGCTCGTTGACACCGCCGGACGCGTCGAGCGCTTCCGCCAGAAGTACGCCGGGAAGTCGGCCTGAGCCTCCGCGACCGTCTCGCGGACGCCGTCGCCCGCGCCGCCGAAGTCGAACGCGAACTTTCCCACCCCGCGACTGCCAAGGACCCCAGGAAGCTGGCGTCGCTGGGCCGGGAACATCAGCGCCTCGTCGCCGTCGTCGATCTGGCGAACCGCATCCGGAAGACCGAGGACGAGCTCGCGCAGGCGCGCGAGCTCGTTTCCATTGACGACCCCGAGATGGCCGCCGAGGCCACCGCCGAGGTCGAGCGGCTCTCGGCTGCCCTCGAGCAAATGGACCAGGAGCTCAAGCCGCTGCTCGTCCCCCACGACCCGCTCGACGACCGTCCCGCGATCGTCGAGATCCGGGCCGGCACCGGCGGCGATGAGGCCGCCCTCTTCGCCGCCGACCTCTATCGCATGTACTCCCGCTACATCGAACGCCATGGCGGGTGGCGCATCGAGGTCATGTCGCATTCCGACGGGACGCTGGGCGGCATCAAGGAAGTCGTCTTCAAGGTCATCGGCGACGGCGCGTTCGGCGAGATGCGCTGGGAGTCGGGCGTGCACCGCGTCCAGCGCGTCCCCGCCACCGAAGCGGCCGGGCGCATTCACACCTCCGCGGCCACCGTCGCCGTCCTCCCGGAGGCCGAAGAGGTCGACGTCCACATCGACGAGAAAGACCTCCGCATCGACGTCTTTCGCGCATCGGGGCCCGGTGGCCAGGGAGTCAACACCACTGATTCCGCCGTCCGCATCACCCACCTCCCCACGGGGATCGTCGTCGCGCAGCAGGACCAGCGCTCGCAGATCCAGAACAAGGCCAAGGCGATGGAAGTGCTTCGCGCACGCATCCTCGACCAGCGTCTGTCCGAGATCCAGTCCGAGCGCGCCCGCATGCGCAAGACGCAGGTCGGGACGGGCGACCGCTCGGCCAAGATCCGCACGTACAATTTCCCGCAGAGCCGCGTCACCGACCATCGGATCAACCTCACGCTGTACGACATCTCGCGCGTGATGGATGGCGACATCGGCAAGCTGATCGAAGCGCTCAGGCTCGCCGACACGGAGGAGAAGCTCTCCGGCGACGCCTCCGCCGCCTGAGGCGCAGGGCGTGACCCGCCAGGCATCCTCCGCCGGCGCCACCGTCTCCGACGCCGTTGCACGGACCACCGCCGTCCTGCACCCCTCCCTCGGCCCGCTGGCGGCCGGCGAGGCGCGCGAGCTCGTCGCCGCCGTGATGCGACAGCCGCGCTTCTGGCCGTCGACCGCCGCCGCCCTGGTGCTCGCGCCCGAGGAGTTCGCGGCCATCGCACAGGCGGCCGAACGTCGCGCCGATGGGGCTCCGCTGGCCTATGCGGTGCGTTCGGCGCCGTTTCGCGCCCTCACGCTCTACGTGGACGAGCGCGTCCTGATCCCGCGCCCCGAAACGGAGTACCTGGTCGACCTGATCCTCGCCACGCCGCAGGGGCGCGCCGGAGGGGTTGCGGTCGACGTCGGGACGGGGACAGGGGCCATCGCCCTGGCGCTCGCCACGGAGGGGAGCTTCGGGCGCGTGGTCGCAAGCGACGTCTCGGCCGATGCCATCGCGGTCGCACGGGAGAACGCACGCCGCCTCGCGGCGTCGCTCGTCGGGACGGTCGAGTTCCGGATGGGTGAGGCGCTCGCTCCGCTCGGCGATCTCGTGCACTCGGTGGACGTGCTCGTCTCGAATCCTCCCTATATTGCCTTTGCCGAAGTCCCGGAGCTCCCCGCCTCGGTTCGAGACTGGGAGCCGCCGCTGGCGCTGGCCTGCCCCGACGAGGGGTTGGCGGTTACCCGGGCGATCGTCGGTGGTGCCGGTGCGCTGCTGCGTCCCGGGGGGCTGTTGGCTCTCGAGACGGACTCGCGTCGCGCACGGGCGGTCGCTCGCATGGTCGAACAGGGTGGAGACTTCGGCGAGGTGCGGGTGCTGTCCGACCTGACCGGGCGGGAGCGATTCGTCTTCGCGACCCGGCCGATGGCCAATCGATGACTGCCGCGCAACGCTGCGGCCGATGCGGTGTGGAAGCGTTCCGTCCGTCCGGACGGCCAGCCAGGAGGCGCCTGTGCGCCGCCAGCGGGCATCACGCCACGACTCACGACTCCTGACATGATTGACACGAAGGCCAAGGAACTCGGCCGCCTCCTCGGGCAGAGCGACCAGTACAAGGCGCTCAAGCGGTCCAACGATGGTCTCGGCGCCGACACGGACGCGGTCGCGATGCTGCGCCGGATGGAGGAGCTCCGCACGAACGCGCAGGCGATGATCGAGGGGGGGCAGGAGCCCACCGCCGAGATGGAGCGCGAGATGGACGAACTCCTCGGGCGCGTGCAGGCGAGCCCCGCCTACCAGCAGGCCGTCGCCGCCCAGGAGAACTTCGACAAGCTGATGATGCAGGTGAACACGTGGATCGCGGAGGGGATCAAGAGCGGCGCCGCCTCTCCCATCATCACCCTGTCCTGACGATGCCGGCCGGCGCCGGGGCGCTCATCGTTCTCGAGGGGACGGAAGGCGTCGGCAAGACGACGCAGCTCGGGCGCCTGGCCGCGCGCATGCAGCTGGCGGGGATCCCCCATTCCACCGTGCGCGAGCCGGGGGGGACGCCGGCCGGCGACGAGATTCGTCGCCTCCTGCTCGACCCGGCGATGCACATCACCCCGCGGGCGGAGGCGCTGCTGTTCATGGCGTCGCGCGCCCAGCTCGTGGATGAGGTCATACGGCCCGCCATCGCCCGCGGGCACTTCGTGGTCCTCGATCGCTTCTTCCTCTCCACGTACGCCTACCAGATCGCCGGGCGGCGGCTGGCCGAGGGGGGCGTGCGGGACGCGAACGCATTCGCCACCGCGGGACTCGTCCCCGATCTCACGATCCTCCTGGACCTCCCGGACGGGGAGGGCTTCGCCCGCATCGCCGCGCGCGGGGAGCACGACCGGATCGAGCGGTCGGGCGATGCGTTCCACACGCGCGTCGCCGCCGCCTTTCGGGCGTTCGCGGAGGCCGCCTGGCAGGTGCAACACCCGGAGTGCGGGCCGGTGACGCTGGTGGACGCGAGCGGGAGCGTGGACGACGTGGCGGGGCGTATCTGGGCCCGGCTCGTGGCCCGCTGGCCTGAAACGTTTTTGCCCTGACCCGGGTCTTATAGGCAGCACCATGTCGATGCGCTCGCGCCTGTTCGTGGTACTGGCCGTGCTCGGGAGCTCCCTCCTGTTTGGAGGGTGGCTCCTGGGCCGCGGCCTGCGCGGCACGGTCGTCCCGGTGGCCGGGGAGCGCCTCTTCGAGCAGGTCCTGGCACACGTCAGCCGTTACTATGTCGACTCGATCCCGGCCCCGGCCCTGTTCGACAAGGCACTGGACGGGATGCTCGAGGAGCTGGGCGACCCCAACACGCTCTACCTCCAGCCCGAGCGCCTCAAGCGGCTCAACGAGACGACGACCGGGAACTACACGGGGCTGGGGGTGCAGACCGACGTGCGCGACGGCTGGCCCACGGTGCTGTCCACGCTCCCCGGTGGGCCGGCGGAGCGGGCGGGGCTCCAGGCGGGTGACCGCATCATCGAGATCGGCGGCAAGAGCACGCGCAGCCTCACGGGTGAGGAGACGCGCGGCATGCTCCGCGGACCGGTGGGAACGTCGGTCGACATCACCATCGAGCGTCCGGGGTCGCACGCATCGATCCCGGTGCGCCTGACACGCGGCGAGATCCACCGCCGTGCCGTGCGTCGCACCGCGATGCTGGATGGGGGCGTCGGCTACATCGACGTGAAGGTCTTTTCCGACTCGACGCAGGTCGAGGTGGCCCAGTCGATCGACTCGCTGGTCAAGCTCGGGATGCGCTCGCTCGTCCTCGACCTTCGCGGCAACCTCGGGGGGCTGCTGTCGCAGGGGATCGGCGTGGCCGACCTCTTCCTGGACCCCGGCAAGGTGATCGTCCGGATCAAGGGGCGTGCCGCCGAGGCCAACGCCACGTTCGAGGACGAGGCACCGCAGCGCTGGCCGTCGCTCCCCATCGTCGTCCTCGTGGACGACGGGAGCGCGAGCGCGTCGGAGATCGTTGCCGGGGCGCTGCAGGACCATGACCGGGCGCTTCTCGTGGGGCGCACCACGTTCGGCAAGGGGAGCGCCCAATCGCTGTATCCCACGTCGTCGGGTGGAGCACTCAAGTTGACGGTGGCCCGCTGGTTCACCCCATCGGGGCGCAGCATCGATCGCCGCCGTGACGACGATGGCGGCGCGGGTGACGGGACGAGGGCGCGCGTGGAGCGGTTCGAGTCCGATGCCGGCCGCGAAATCGTCGGCGGCGGCGGGATCACGCCCGACGTCGTCGTGGGCGACACCGTGCAATCGCCGCAGGAGCTCGCCCTGGCCGGTGCGTTAGGCAGGCGCATTCCCGAGTTCCGCGACGCGCTCACCGCGTATGCGCTCTCGGTGAAGGCGTCGGCGAGCGCACCGGCCTCGCCGGGCTTCGAGGTGACCCCGGCGATGCGCGACGGGCTCTGGCGGGTGATGCAGCAGCGCGGCCTCACCTTCGACCGGGCGATCTACGACGACGCGGCGCCGATCATCTCGCTGCTGATCGCCCGCGAGGTGACGCGCTACGTCTTCGGGGCCGCGGTCGAGGCGCGCCGCTCCATCGACGACGACGACGCGATCCGGGCTGCCCGGTCGCTGATCGAGGGAGCGAAGTCCCAGGAGGAGGTGCTGGCTCGTGGGGCGCAGCGCCACTCGCTGCTGAAGTAACGCTCCCCGGGTTGCTCCCCGGGTTGCCCTCCCGGATTGCCTTCCCGCGGGAGGCGCCCGCCGATATCCCGGCGACGCTCCTACAGGTCCGACTGGTTCACCACCCGCACGCCGCGCGGCGGCTTGAAGCGGAAGGCGGCGCTGGGGACCTGGGCGTTAGGCGTGAACGTCGTGATCGTCACCAGCCGCACGATCCCGCTCATCTCCTCCGCCTCGAACTGGCGAAGCGTTCCATCGGCGGTGTCGATCCACACCTTGGCCCGTACGAAGCTCCCCCCCTGTCCCTTCGGGACGAGCGTGACGACGCGCGTCGCGCGTCCCCCCACCGTCGCGGCGCCGGCGTCCTTCACCGTATAGCGGGTCCGCGGATTGGTGAAGAAGGCGCCGATGAGATCCATCGATCCCTCCACCTCGGCGCTGAGCGGGGCGCGGATGACCTGCCCCGGCTGGGAGCTGGGGAGGTAGACCCAGACGAACTTGCCGTCGGAGACGATCACGTCGCCCTTGGGGTCGGCGAATCGGAAGATGAACCGGTCGGGGCGGGCCTGCTCGAACTCGCCGCGCGACTGCAGGCGCGACCCGGTCAGCGGATTGGTGACCACCTGCTCGAAGGCGGCCCTCGCCGTGCGCACCTTGGCGTAGGCCTCGACCGCCTTGTCGATGGCGTCGCCGGCCGGATCCTGCCCCCACACCGAGGGCGCCACCGCCAGGGTGGCCGCCAGCACCACGAATGAAGGGAAACGGAGCATGTCGAGGACGTTCGGGACGGGGCGGGGCACCGTGCCCCACCCACCGCTCGTTCGATACTACCGATCGCGTCCCCACTCCGTTCCCGGAGGGGCGGTGATTTCACGCCCGATCGCCTGGGCAATGAGGCGGACGTCGTGCATCAGGCGCGAGAACTGGTCGGGGAATAGGCTCTGGGCGCCGTCCGACTTGGCCCGTTCGGGGTTCGGGTGCATCTCGACCAGGATCCCATCGGCGCCGGCGGCCACGGCGGCGCGTGTCATCGGGATCACCTTGTCGCGCAGCCCCGTGCCGTGGCTCGGGTCGGCCACCATCGGCAGGTGCGACAGCTTCTGCACGATCGGGATGGCGTTGAGGTCGAACATGTTGCGCGCCGCCGTGTCGAACGACCGCAAGCCACGCTCGCACAGGATCACCTGGGTGTTCCCCTCGGCCAGGATGTACTCGGCACTCAGGAGGAGGTCCGTGATGGTGGCCGCCATGCCGCGCTTGAGGAGCACGGGCTTGCCGAGTCGCCCCGCCGCCTTGAGCAGCGAGTAGTTCTGCATGTTGCGGGCGCCGATCTGGATGCAGTCGGCGTACTCCGCCACGAGCTCGGCGCCCGCTTCGTCCATCGCCTCGGTGACGACCGGGAGTCCGGTCTCGCGCCGCGCCAGGGCGAGGAGCTCGAGCCCCCGCTTGCCGAGCCCCTGGAACGAGTAGGGGGAGCTGCGCGGCTTGAAGGCCCCGCCGCGCAGGGCACTCGCCCCGGCGGCGCGCACCGCGCGCGCCGCCGCCAGGATCTGCTCCTCCGACTCCACGGAGCAGGGGCCGGCCATGATGACGATGGAGCTGCCGCCGAGCTCCACGCCCGGCGCGAGGCGCACGACGGTGTTCTCGGGGCGCCACTCGCGCGAGACCTGCTTGTAGGGGCGCGAGACGTGGATCACCTGCGCCACGCCGGGGAGGCCGACCACGTTCGTATCGTCGACGCGTCCCTCGTTGCCCACGAGGCCGATGGCCGTGCGCTGCTCCCCCGGCATCGGCACCGCGGTGAAGCCCATGTCCGTGATCACGCTGCAGACGGCGTCGATTTCCGCCTGCGTGGCGTCGTGCTGCATGACGACGAGCATTACGTCTCCTGAAGGTCGAGCGACCACCCGTCGAAGGCGCGGATCACGCGCCCGTCGAACCCTTCGGCCACGTGGCCTTCGATGTCGACGTCCTCGACGGGAGGATAGAAGTGCGTCAGGGCGAGGAGCGACGGCCGGGCGAGCCCGGCGATCGTCCCGCACTGACGCGGCGTGAGGTGCGTGGGAATGGCCAGCGCGTCGGGGAGCGAGCACTCGAGGGCGAGCACATCGCATCCGGTTGCCCAGTCGGCCAGCGACGGGTCGAACCCCGTGTCGCCCGAGATCACCACGCGCTGCCCGCGCGCCGTGAGGGAATATGCCACACTCTCGTCGGTGTGCGGAACCTTGGCTGCCTCGATTTCCATGCCCTCCCCGAGGGCGAGGCGCCCTTGCGGCGCCAGTTCGCGGACCACCATGGGGACCGCATCGCGAAGCCCCGTGCCGAAGGCCAGCGCCAGCCGGTCCAGGAGGGCCACTGTCCCCTCCGGACCGACGATCTCGATCGGCTCCGAACGCGCCGGCAGCATCCCGTAGCGCCAGGCGAAGAGGAGGTTGGCCACGTCGTTGGTGTGGTCGGCGTGGAAGTGCGTCAGCGCGAGGTGGGTGATGGTGCCCCAGTCGATCCCGAGCTGCGCCATGCGGTACACGGCCCCGCTTCCGCAGTCCACCAGGAGGCGAATGCCCTGGTGCGACACGAGGGTTGCGCTCTGCACCCGGTGCGGGGACGGGGCGGCGGTGCCGGTGCCGATGGTCGTGAGGCGCACGGGGAAGGCGGACGAGGTGAGGCGGACGGGGTGAGGCAGTCGGGCGACGGGAGAGCCCCCGACGCGCTAGGCGCGTCGGGGGCTCGTCCGCGTCGGGCCGGGGGGCGGCAGCACGGGCGACTCGTCAGGCAGGGGCGCCAGCGACTTCGCCCTCGGGGGCCATCTCGGGAGGCGTCACCTCGTCCACCGTGTTGCCGCGCATCCGCACGCTCACCAGCGACGAGACGCCCGGCTCCTGCATCGTCACGCCGTACACCGCGTCGGCCGCCTCGGTGGTGGTGCGCGGGTTGTGCGTGATCACGATGAACTGTGTGTTCTCCTTGAACTGGTTCAGCATCCGCACGTAGCGCCCGATGTTGGCGTCGTCGAGCGGGGCGTCCACCTCGTCCAGCAGGCAGAAGGGTGAGGGCTTCGTGAGGAAGATGCCGAAGAGCAGCGACAGCGCGACCAGCGCCCGCTCGCCACTCGACAGGAGGTGGATGCGCTGCGTGCGCTTTCCCCGCGGGCTCGCATGGATCTCGATGTCGCAGTCCAGCGGCATCTCCGGGTTTTCCAGCCGCAGGTCGCACTCGCCGCCGCCGAACAGCGTCATGAAGATCTGGCGGAAATTCTCGCGCACCTGGGTGAAGGTGGTGAGGAAGAGCTCGCGTGCGGTGGTGTCGATCTCGCGGATGGCCAGCTGCAACTTGTTCTTGGCCTCGGCCAGGTCGTTCCGCTGTCCCGTGAGGAAGTCGAGGCGCTTCACTTCTTCCTCGTGCTCCTCGACGGCGAGGGGATTGACGGGGCCCAGCTTCTCCAGCTCGGTGCGCAGCTGTTCCGCCTCGGTGCGGAGCGCGGTGTCGTCGACCTCCACCGCCTCGAAGCTCGCCAGGAGGTCCTCGAGCGGGCGCCTCCATTCGGTCTCGAGGCGCTCCCGGATCGCCGTGCGCCGCCCCGACAGCTCGGCGAAACGCAGCTCGGCGTGGTGCAGCGCCGACTCGCGTTCGTGCGCCTCGCGGCGGGCCTGGTCGAGGGCGTGATCGGCGGTGCTGAGCGACGCATTGGCGTCGCGCACGTGCCGCTCCGCCTCCGCCAGGCGCGACTCCACGTCGGTGAGCGTCGCCACACGCGCGTCGAGGTCACCCTGCCAGTTCGCCATCTGCTCGGCGAGCGAGCGGTCCGAGTCGGCCAGGGTCGACAGCTCGTGCTGCAGCGAGGCCAGGCGCGTCGAGGCGTTCTCATGCTCCTGCTCCAGGCGGTGCACGCGGTCGGTGGCCACCTGCATGCGCGCCTGCGCCTGCGCGAGCGCCACCTGCCCGTTGGTGCGATGTTCGCGCGCCGCCTCGAGCGCACGCTCCGTCTCGGCGGCCTGGACGCGCAGCGCCTCGCTGTCGACCCCGTGCGAGCCTAACGACTCCTGCAGCTCCGCGGTCCGCACCTCGATCGAGGCCAGCCGGGACCGCAGTTCGTCCTGCCGCGTGGCGAGCCGGCTGGCCAGCCCTTCGGCATTCTCCAGTTCGCGCATGCCGCGCAGCCGCCGACGCTCCAGCTCCGCCCGGTGGTCGTTGGCGCGCCGGTCCTCGCCATTGGCCAGGTTCGCCGCCTCGGTGGCCATCGCCACCGCCGCGTCGGCCTCGGTGAGCGCGCGCCGCGCTTCCTCGGCTGCTGCGGCGGCGAGCTGGCGGCCGGCGCCGGCCGCCAGCAGCTCGGACCGAAGCCCCGACAGCTCGGCGCGGCGACGCAGGGGGCCCGGCCCGGCCGTGGTACCGGGGAGCCAGACGGCACCGCGGCCATCCACGAAGCCGGATCCATCGTCCAGCGCCCGCACGCGATCGAGCAGGCTTCGCACCCACCCCGCCGCGGGCTCGGCCGCCTCGACCTGATTCAACAGGTCGCCCGCCTCGCCTCCGCTCGGCGATGGCATCGCGTCGAGCGGGAGGAGGAGCAGGGGGCCGGGGTTGGCACTCGCGTGCCAGCTGCGCACCGCCTCCGCTGCCGCATGGTCGCGAACGATGACGGCATGCACCGTCATCCCCAGGTAGCGCTCGACCAGCACAGCCGACGACGCCGACGTCGAGAGGAAGTCGGAGATCGGTCCCAGCACCGCCCCCTCGCCGAAGCGATCGCGCTCGCGCAGGAGACGGGCGGCCGCCGGGGCGAGGCCGACGCGTTCGCGCTCCAGCCCCTCCAGGGCGTTCACCTTCCCCTCGAGCGCGACGTAGGTGTCTTCCGCGCGCCCCAGCTCGGCCCGCGCGGCGGCGTCGCGCTCGCGCGCGGCCCGCGCTGCGGCCCGCGCCTCCTCGAGCGCCGCGACCGCGGTGGCGACGCTCACACGCGCCACCTCGATCGCCTCGTCGGCTCCCTCGATCTCGCGGGCCAGGACGGTGGCGGCATCGACCAGCTGCTGCCGCTCGATCTCGAGTGCCGCGCTTCGCTGCTCCAGCTCCGCCGTCTCGCGCTGCGCGCTCTCGCGATCGAGGTCGAGGCGACGCTGCTGCTCGCGCAGCTCGCGCACCGTGCGCTCGGCCGCCTCCACCGCCGAGCGGGCGGCCGTCACGGCCGCGCGGGCCGCTTCCTCGTCGCGGGCATGCACCGCCAGCGACTCGCGCGACTGCTCGACCTCGCCCTCGAGCGAGGTCAGCTCTTCCCGGGCACGCACGCGATCGGCGTTGAGCCGCTCCCCGAAGGCCTCGCCCTCGCGCCGCTCCTCTTCGGCGCGCTGGCGACGCTCGAGGGCGTTGCGTTGCCGCTCGACCGCGACGGCGATCTCGGCGCGCAGCTCCTGCACGTGCTGTTGTTGCAGCTGTGTGAGGCGCGCCAGCTCGTTGCGGCTCGCCTCGGCCGCGGCGCGCGCCTCGTGCGCCGCGTCGCGCGCGCCCTCGGCGGCCACCACGCGGGCGTCATCACCCGGCGCCTGCTCGCGCAGCGCCGCCACCGTGACCTCCAGCTGCGCCAGCTCCTCGCGCCACGCCGCCATCTCGCGCGACGCCAGCGTCAGTTCGACCGAGAAGCGGCGCGCCGTCAGCTCGGCGTGGCGTTCGGCGCGCTTGCGCTGACGCGCCAGCGAGCGCACCTGGCTCTGCACCTCGCCGAGCAGGTCGTCGAGGCGCGACAGGTCGACCGCGGTCTCTTCCAACCGCCGCTCGGTGCTGCGCCGCCGGTCGCGATACAGCCCGACCCCCGCGGCCTCCTCGAACAGTTCCCGCCGGTCGTCGGGGCGGTCGGAGAGGAGGGCGTCGATCATCTTGGACTCGATCACGATCCCCGAGTCGGCCCCCAGCCCCGTGCCGCGCAGCATGTCGTGGATGTCGCGCAGGCGGCACGACGCCCCGTTCAGCAGGTACTCGCTCTCGCCCGAGCGCGACAGCCGCCGTGTGATGACGACCTCCTTGAAGGCGACCGGGAGGCCCCCGTCCTCGTTCTCGAAGAAGAGCGACACCTCGGCCAGGCTCACCGCACGACGCGCGGACGATCCCTGGAAGATGACCTCCTCCATCTTCGCGCCGCGCAGCATGCGCGCCCGCTGCTCGCCGAGCACCCACCGGACCGCGTCGGAGACGTTGGACTTGCCGCAGCCGTTGGGGCCGACGATGGCGGTGACGCCGGAGTCGAACGTCATCGTCGTCGTGTCGGCGAACGACTTGAAGCCTTGCATCTGGAGCTTGGTGAGGCGCACCTACGGAGTACTCCCGGCCCGCATCACGAGGGCCGACTGAATGTTCTGGCTATCGAGCTGCTGCTTGAGCAGCTGCGCATCGAATTCGGTTGCGAAGGCGCCGGCATAGACGCGCCACACCTGCGCGGAATCGCGAAGGACGTACGCCGGGATTCCCCGCCCACGGTATGCCGCCACGCGCAGCCGCGCGAGGGGATCGGACGAGGCGGAGTCCAGCAGGAGTGCGAACGGTGTGCGAGCGATGGTCCCGGCGCCAGTGGCCAACCGGCCGCGCTGGCGGAGCGCGGCGAGGTATGCGCTGGCCGCGCCGCTATCCGGGAAGGCGCCCGCCACCAGCCGATACCACGTGTCTCCCTCCGCCCCCACCGCGACGAGGGAAAATGTCGCCGCCGGGAGCGAGTCGGCCGACGAGGCAAGGTACTCGAGGGCGTCCTGGCTGGAATTGGTGAACAGCAGCTCCACGCTGAAGGCGGCCTCGTTGTCGGCCCGCGCGGCAGGGGCGACGGGAGGCGGAAGCGGAGGGAGCTGCGTGTCGGCGAGCATCCGATCCCGGCGTGCGCCTCCCGCACCGAGATATGCGCTCCAGCGCGGCGCGGTGAGGATCGTCACGAGGATGATGGCCGCAGCGGCCAGTGCCGCCGGGAGGCGCCATCTGGACCCCGGGGCAGCCGGGGGCGGCGCTGCCGGGATCGTTCGCGCCGGAGCGGCGGGGGTCCGCATCGCGGGAGCGGTGCGCACCTCCGCCAGCACGTTCACCTGCGGGAGCGGCGAATGCGCCTCGCCCACGAGGACGACGCCGTCGAGCCGGCGCACGAGGCCTCCGATGGCCGGGACCAGCGACGGGGCGGCCACCAACAGGAGGGCATTGGCGCGTCGCGCCTGCTCCGCCGCGACGCCCCACCACCGATCGGTGAGGATGTCCGGTGCGAGGGGCGACTCGGCGCCGCCGGGGACGACGAACAGGTTGGGGCTCTCCGGGCGGAGGCGCGCGGCGCGGGCGAGCGACACCCCGTAGCGCACCATGTCGCTGACACCGGGATACTCCTCGTCGGGGGCGCGCGGCGCCACGCCCTGGCCGTCGCCCAGGAGGTCGAGGAGGTAGACGCGTCGCGTGAGGGCGTGCGCACGCGCGATGCCTAACGACACGGCGGCCGTGGCGGCGGGGTCGTCGCCCAGGACGGCGACCGCGGCACGACCCGCCATGGCGCCACTCACGCGCCCGCCGGCCGCCTCCCACATCGCCTCGTATTCGCGCACGTCGAGGTCGGTCAGGGGATCCCCTCGTACACCCAGTAGTTCTGCTTCGAGGCCCGTCCCACGCGCTCGGCCTCCGCCTTCGAGCTGTAGGGGCCGAAGACCACGCGGTACACCACCGTACCCGCGGTCTCGCCCCGAATGACGCGCGGATGCTGGCCGTCGACGGCGATGCCCGCGGCGAGCTCCCTGGCCCGCGGCTCGGAGAGGACGGCGGCGAAGGAGACGGTCCACCCGTCGCGCGCCGCGGGCGGCGGGGGCGGGACCGCCGGTCGCTCGCTGGCGGCCGCCGGCATCGTGTCGGGCGAGGGCACGGGGGCGCCCCGGGGGTCGGTGGGTGCCGCCGGCTGCGGCGCGGAGTCCGCCCGCGCCACGGCCGAATCGCCTAACGAGAACGAGACCGCGACATCGAGCCCGCGCGCGCGCGGGCGCAGCCCGTTCCAGAGCGTGAAGTACCACAGCTCCTTCGCCCCCCCCGCGGCACGGAGCGCCTTGCGTCCCCCGGTGGCGTCGACCAGGACGACGTCGTCGCCCTGGACCGTGGCGACCAGCCCGTCGACCGCGACTGCCGGGAGGTCGCTCCGCCACGCCGTCCGCACGGTCCCCACGAGCTCGTCGGTGGCGATGGCCACCACCCAGGCAGAGTCGCCCGTTGCCGGGCGCGCCAGCAGGTAGCGGCCGAGCGGATCCATGCGGAGCTCGCTCGCGCGCCCCGGAAGCGTGACGCCCGCCTCCACCTTGTCGGTGTAGCGGTTGAGGACCTCGAGGTCCTCGCTTCCCTTGTTGGCAATGAACACGCGGTCGCCGCTCGGCGTCGGTGCGATCGCGACGATCTCGTCGTCCGCCTTTGTCTGTGCCACTCCGCCGAACGCCTGTGCCCGCACGCTCAGCAGGTTGCGCTTCACCCCCAGATACAGCCGGTCGCCCATTGGCGTGACGACGGCGCGATCGGGGCGTGGAACCTCCACGGAATCGTCCAACGCAGCGTCCGGTGGACGGACCCGGAAGAGGACGCTCCGCTCTCCGCGGTCGGCCAGGAAGACGAGCGCGCCATCGGGCAACGGAAAGAGCGCGCGCACGGCGCCGCCGGCGGCGAGCTCCCAGTCGCCACTTGGGGTCAGGCGGACGACGGCGTTCCCCTTGCCCACCCCGAAGATCGACCAGCCGTCGGCCGAGGCGATGGATGCCAACCGTGCCTTCCCCGTGGTGCGCACCGAACCGAGGCGCAGGTCGAGCCACCCAACGCCGCCTTCGCCATTGAGGTACGCGAGCACCCCGTTCTCGGCGTCGAAGGCGAGGATGCGCTCGAGCGCCGGGGTGGGCTGCTGGGCCCGCCAGATCAGCGAATCGAGGTTTGGATAGCGATAGGCACGAGCGACGCCACCTTCGCGCGGAATCCGCACGACGATGGGATCGGGGCCGGAGGAGGGGAGGGCGCCGGTCGCTCCAGGCGCAGCGTCGCGTTCCTTGCGACCACATGCGCACACCATGAGCGCCAGCGCCGCGATCGCGAGTGCTCGCACAGGACAAAAGTAGGCGGGAAGCGCGCGAGACGGGAGACGGGGAACGAGCGATTGGCACCCCAGCGTCGCTGGATCCCCCCGGTGAGGTGATCCAGGGCACGGCACGTCGGTGGACGAGAAAGGGGCGCGGCTTCGCCGCGCCCCCTTCGTCTTCCCGTCTTCCTGTCTTCCTGTCTTCCTGTCTTCCTGTCTTCCTGTCTTCCGCCCCCCTAGAACGACTGCCCCAGCGTCCACATCCAGTACCCCTTCTTCTGGGGACGATCCAGCGGAATGGCGTAGTCCCACCGCAGGAGCGCGAAGCCGAACAGGTTGAGCCGGATGCCGGCCCCGTACGAGCGCAGGACGTAACGATTCGTCCCCTGGTCGTAGTTGTCCGGGCGACGGAGCGAGACGTTCTGGCCACGCGACCACGCCACGCCGGCGTCGTAGAAGAACAGGCCGTCCACCGGCGGGAGCGAGATCGGCAGGAGCCCGAGGTCGAATCGCCGGACCAGCGGGAAGCGCAGCTCGACATTCGAGAACGCGACGCGGGTACCGAGGAGCTCCGTGGCCGAGCACGAGGACTGGTCGTTGACCACCCCTCCGCAGAACTGCGAGGCGAACTGCTCGCGATCGTAGCCGCGGACGAAATCCGGGCGCCCGATGTACTTGCGCGATACCGCCTCCTCATCCGGCCCCACGGCGAGGCTCGACTGGAAGCGCCAGGCGAACGTCAGGAAGTTGAACAGGATGGGGA
Organism: Gemmatimonadetes bacterium SCN 70-22; assembly: GCA_001724275.1. Lineage (NCBI taxonomy): Bacteria > Pseudomonadati > Gemmatimonadota > Gemmatimonadetes bacterium SCN 70-22. The sequence continues at coordinate 105,526 of MEDZ01000015.1, read as the reverse complement.
CATAGCGACGGTAGTCGGCCGTGTACTCCGTCCACTGCAGTCCGCCGATCGACGGTTCGACCTGGAAGCGATAGCGCCGGCCGGAGATGGCACCCGTGTAGCCGAAGAGCGTGTTGTCCGAGACATACGCCACGTACGGCGCCACGTAGCTCAGGCTCCCCAGGTCGGCCACCGAGTCGGTGACGAACTCCGTGGCGTACCCCATGCTGTAGTCCACGCCGCGCCGCACGAAGGCGATCGAACGCGACACGTTGTTCGCGTTGAGCCCGTATTCGAAGCGCGTGAAGCGGTTGCTCGGGCGCATCGCGATGGCGAAGCCCTGCCGGAAGATGAAGCGCGCGATCTCCAGCGTCTGGATGGAGCGATACGTGCCATCGCCCAGTGGCGCCTCGTTGAAGCCGTTGAGGAAGAAGTACGGCGTTTGCGAGACGCCGGTCGTGTACTGGTTGCGGTTCGCCAGGTTGGTGTACGCGCCGTAGAAATACGCCTCGCTCAGGCGCCCGTTCACCTGTCCCGCCAGGGCGAGGCGATTGTTCCCCAGCATGTCGCCGAGGATGATGGCCGTGCCGCCGAAGATTCCGCGTCCGAAATTGTCCTGGGCGTAGCCGATGCTGGGGCGCGAGATGTACTCCGGCTGCAGCCCCGGACGATAGTCGTACGTCCGGAAGTGCGTCGTGTCCGGCAACGCCAGGGCGGCGCTGTCGAGCATCTGCGCCACCGAGACGGGCGCGTTCCCCGACCGCTCGCGCGCCGCCGGCGCCTCGGCCGACTCGCGAAGGCCGGTCGCCGAGCGATAGAGCGAGGCCGCGCGATCGTCGGTGCGCGTGGAATCGCCCGCGCGCGTCGCGCCCGCGATGGCGCGCAGCGTGTCGCGCCCCTGCTGTCCCGGGTTTGCCACCCGCGAACCGGCGCCTTGCGCGCTGGCCGAGGGGGCCGCCGCGACCACCGCCTGCGGGGTGGGCGGCCGGTACGGCTGCCCCTTGAGGCGCCGCGGGTTGGCCACCGACCAGACGGTGTAGTCGCCCTTCTCGTAATACGTGAACGCGAGGCGATCGGCCTGCCGGGCCCACGTGATGGCGGGTGAGTACTCCGTGATCGCGCTGACGGCGCCGATCACGTTCGTCAGCTGGTAGTGCTCCTTGGCGTCGAAATCGTACAGGAAGATGTTCTGGATCCCCGTCCGGTCGCTCACGAAGGCCAGCGACTTGCCATCCGGGGCCCACATCGGGTTGAGGTTCAACCCGTCCTGGCCCGGAATGAGGTCGATGCGCGACGTCGCGAGGTCGAGGGTCGCGATGCGCCACAGGTCGAACTTCAGCAGCTCCAGGTTGGCGTCGGGGCCGCGATCGGTCGCGAAGGCGATGGTGCGACCGTCAGGCGACCACTGCGGCTGCATCTCCGCGAACTTGTCGTTCGTCAGCTGGCGGAGCTTTCCGGTGGCCAGCTCGACGATGAACAGGTCGTTGATGCCACTGTTGTAGCCCTGGAAGACGATCTGCTTGCCATCCGGGCTCCACGCCGGCGACATCACCACGTCGAGCGGGAACTTGTCGAACGCGTGTGTCACCTTTCGGCGGCGCACATCCATCAGGTACAGGACATCCTTGCCGTTCTTCTGCGCCGTGAAGGCGAGCTGCCGACCGTCGGGAGAGAACGCGCTCTGCGAGTAGAGCAGGCGCAGCTCCTCGAAGTCGGGATCGAGTGTCGACTTCACCAGGCGCTTGATGCGTTTCCCGGTCTCGCCGTCGCCCAGCCAGAGGTCGGGAAAGACCTCGCCACGCAGGAACGACCCCTGTGAGATGAAGGCGATGTACTTGCCGTCGCTCGAGAAGGAGGGGGCGATGAACAGCTGCGAGAACCCGCCCGACTTGCGCGCGTTCAGGAGCGGTTCGGCGAACTTGCGGGCGCGGTCGAGGTTGGCCACCTGCGGGAGGTGCTTCACCTGCATCGCTTCGCGCCACTCGTCGCTGAGCTCCTCGAGCGAGAGCCCGAGCTCGCGCTTGAAGGACCGCTCGATTCCCACGTTCGGGACGGCATTCATGATCTCCCCGATCACGTCGTCCCCCCACCGCTTGCCCACGTACTCCCACAGCGCTTCGCCGTAGCGGTACGGGAAGAAGATGTCCGGACGCATGGTCATCTGCTCGATGGTCGGCAGGTTCCCGTTGAGCGAGGCGTCGCGTACCCACGACTGTGTGAGGATGTGGTTGGGGCCCAGCGAGAGGTACTCCGCCATCCCTTCCATGAACCAGAGCGGCGGTTGCACCTGCTGCAGCGTCTGCAGCCCGCCCCCGGCCCGCCCTCGGGCGAAGATGTCGTACTGGAACGCGTGCACGAGCTCGTGCGCCAGCACGTGCTCGAAGCTCCTGAAATCGCCCGTGAAGGGGAGGAGGATGCGGTGGCGCAACGCCTCGGTGACGCCCCCCGTCCCCTCGCCCAGATCGCCCGTGACGTTGTTCTGGCCGAAATCCGTGCGCGAACGGAACAGGATGAGCGGCTTCTTCTCGCGGAACTGATGATTGAGCATCCGCGACAGGCGACCGTACGACCGCTCGGCCATGCGCGCGGCGTCGGTGATGATGTCCTGTTCTTCCGGGTAGTAGTGCACCAGGAAGTGCTCCGTCTCGAGCACCTTCCACCGGAACTTGTCGAACTGGACCTGGTTCTGGCCGAAGTACATCTGCCCCTCGGCCACCCCCATCGGCGCCGTGGCGGCCAGAACGGCCGCCACGACCCACTGACGCGCGCTCATGCGGATGCTCCTTGCGGCGTGACCGGGACGACCGCGGCGTCGGCCCAGAGCCGTTCCAATTGGTAGTAGCTGCGCAATGCCGGGTGGAACACGTGGAACACCACGTCGACGTAATCCAGGATCACCCACCGCCCCTGCTGCATCCCCTCCTCATGCGCCGGGCGGATCCCGTCGCCCTTCAGCTCATCCTCCACCCGCTGCGCCGTGCTGCGCACATGCGTGTCCGACGATCCGCTGGCGATCACGAAGTAGTCGGTCATGTCGCTCACCCCCTTCAACGAGAGGATCGTGACATCGGTGGCCTTGAACTCCTGGCAGAGTGCGGCAATGCGCAGGGCCAGGGCCTTGCTGCTCGTCGTCGCTGGGGCTGCAGTCGCCATGCGGGGGGGAGGGAATCGGTCACTGTTCTAGCGACGGGCTTCGGGAAATGTTCCCGTCGGTGCCACGCCCGTCGTCGGGCCTGTTTGCCCTCCAAAGCTTAACGCCCCCCGCGCAGGTGCGACACGTGGGCGATGCGACTCCCTGACGATGCGAGACGGGAGACGGGAGACGGGAGACGGGAGACAGCTGTGGGCGGACGAGGGGCCGCGGACGGGGGGCCGCGGACGGGCTCGAGGGCGTCGCCCGGCATTGCGGGCGCTCGCGCCCGAGAACGACAAACGGCGCCACGCGGCGCCGTTTGCACTCCCTGTTCCTTTCTCCCGCCTCTCTACTGCTTGATCACCCAGACCTTGATCTCGGGCTTCACGTCCGCGTGCAACTTGATCGGGACGCGGTAGACGCCGAGCGCCTTGATGGGCTCGTGCAGGTCGATCTGGCGCTTCTCCACGCGGTGCCCCTGCGCCTCCAGCTGCGTGGCGATGTCGGCCGCCGTCACCGATCCGAAGAGCTTCCCCTCCTCGCCGACGCGCGCCGAGAAGGTGAGCGATACCTGCTCGAGCGTGGCGGCGTATTCCGCGGCGGTCTGGCGGCGCGCCGCTTCGGCGGCCTCGAGGCGGGCCTTCTCCTGGGCGATGCGCTTCTTGTTGCCCTCCGTCGCCGCGACGGCGACGCCGCGGGGGAGGAGATAGTTGCGGGCAAACCCCGAGGAGACCTTCACCAGGTCGCCGGGGTTCCCGAGGTTCTCGACAGCCTGTCGCAGGATGACTTCCATGGTCAGCTCCACTCGTTATGCGGCGGGGCGAGCGCGCCCGCGCCAGTCGATCCACGTATCACCCAGTCCGAGCCCCAGCGAAAAGACGCTGACCACTGGCCAGGCAAGGAATATCGCGATGAAGAACAGCATCCGCACGAAGCCGCGCGGTGCAAGGAACCAGTCCAGCACGCCCAATCCCCGTAGGGCGTACAGTGCGCCGAAGAAGGCCACCAGGTTGAGCCCAATCCCCCGCGCCTCCTGCAGCGTGGGGACCACCATGAGTGTCACCCCCAGCACGACCCCCCAGATCAGCTGGTCGTTGAAGCGGAACTCCCGCAGCGGTCGGAGTGGGGGACCGATGCGGGTTCGGCTGGCGCGGTGGTAGAGCGACCACGCCAATCCCAGCGCCGCCAGCGACTCCAGGGCAAGGAGGGCAGGGAAAAGCCGTTCCGTCACCGGCGGGATGCCGCGAAGCTGCGACTCTCCCTCTCCCACCATCGCCGCCGCCGCCGGATAGCGCTGCGCCAGCTCCTTCCACTCCGCCGACTGCTCGCGCGCCTCCCACTCGGCTTCCGAGGCCGCGAGCCGGCGTCCCAGCTCATCGGAGACGCGCCGGGCCGCGGTCGACGGTGAGGCCCTCGTCCCCATCAGCACCAGCACCCCGACGGCGAAGCTGAGGGCTGTGGCCGACAAGGCGCGGGAGAAGAACGGGCGACCCGGCGTTGCCGCGCTCACGATTCCGAACGAGGCCGCGAGCATGGTGGCCCAGCCGCGGGCGAGAACGTCGAACGCCCCCGCCGCAGGGTGCTCGGTCGACAGGATCCAGATGGCGAGCCCCATCCAGATCGCGGCGAGCCAGGCACGCCCCTCCGCCATCCACCCGAGCAAGGCGCACGCCGCCATCGCCGGCGCGATGAGGACGATCGTCTGCTCGATCGGGACGACCAGGCGGAGGATCGCCACCATCGGCACGGCCAAGGCCAGCAGGAGCACGAGGATGACGCGACGCCATCCGTGCTCCCGCCGAGAGGCGGCGCCCACTGGGAGCGCCGCCGGGGTGGTGGGGGTTGCGATACGGCCTCCCGCGGTCCGGAGCTCGTTAGGCGCCGACGTGCCCGCGCTGGTACGGGATCAGCGCGAGGTAGCGCGCCCGCTTGATCGCGGTGGCCAGCTGGCGCTGGTGCCGCGCACAAACGCCGCTCAGCCGGCTCGGGAGGATCTTTCCGTGATCGGTGATGAAGCGGCCGAGCGTCCGGTCGTCCTTGAAATCCACATAATGCACGCGCCCTTCGCAGAAGGGGCAGGTCTTCGTCTGGCGTCGCATGGCTTACTCCTCCTCCTCGTCGTCGTCGTCGCGGCGGCGGGCCAGGGCAGCATCTTCCTCGGAGACCGGGGGAGCGCCCAGCTCGTGCTCGTACAGGGTGATCAGGTAGCGGATGACGCCATCGTCCAGCTTGAGGGCACGCTCGAACTCGGGGAGCGCGCGGGGATCGGTGGCGAATCGGGCCAGGATGTAGTATCCCGTCTCACGTCGCCCGATCTTGTACGCGAGCTGGCGCCGCCCCCAGTGGTCGACCGTGATCTCCTCGGTCGTCGCAAGAAGGGCGTGGTGCTTGGCGAGTTTTTCCTGGATGGCGGCATCTTCGAGCGTCGAGTCGAAGATGTATACCGCCTCGTACTGGCGAGACACGGTCGGCAATCCTCCCTTTGGTCGTGAACCGCCCCCCGTTGGTTGCCGGAAACAGGGGGAGGGGCAGGGCGCCAATCGTGGCGCCGGCGAATTGTCTGCGGAAACTAGCGGTCTTCTCCTTGAATACCAAGGGATTACGGGGGTTACATTCACGGCATGTGCGGCCGATTCGGTCTGACCCGCCCCGAGCGTCTCGATCTCCAGCGCTTTGGCATCGGCGAGCCGGTCCCGCTCGTCCCGCGCTTCAATATCGCCCCGGGGAGCCAGATCCTCGTGGTGCGCGAGCGTGACGGGGACCGGGTGGCCGATCTCGCGCGGTGGGGGCTGATTCCATCCTGGGCCCGCGATCCGGAGATCGGGGCGCGGATGGCGAACGCCCGCGCCGACACGGCCTTCGAGAAGCCCGCCTTCCGAAGTGCGATCCGGAGCCGGCGCTGCCTGATCCCCGCCGATGTCTTCTTCGAGTGGCAGGTCGTCACCGGGCAGAAGCGGAAGCAGCCGTATGCGGTGCGCGCCCGCGACGGTGAACCGTTCGCCATGGCAGGGCTATGGGAATACTGGCGCCCCCCGGAGGGAGCGGACGGGATCGTGAGCGCCACGATCCTCACCACCGATCCGAATGCCCTGATGGCAGGGATTCACGACCGGATGCCCGTGATCATCGGCCCCGAGGCGTACGACGCCTGGCTCGACGCACGGACCCCGGCCCCGGCACTGCGCGACCTGATGCAGCCGTGCCCCAGCGAGTGGCTGGAGGCCTATCCCATCTCGCTTCGCGTCAACAATCCGGGCGCGGACGACGCGCGCGTGCTCGAGCCGATGGAGCCACGGGACTAGTCGGTGTGGGATCCATCGGGTGTGGGATCAATGCCGTCGGTCACGTGCAGGAACACCCGCTCGAAGATTCCCCGACACCTGACAGCGTTCCGGCGTGATGCGGAGATGATTGTCTGTCGACGCATGTCAGGGGGGCGAGCCAAACCTCACGGTTGAGGGAGTCGCCCCTGAGTTCGGGGGAGCGGGCTCGTGGAGCAGCGACGGGATCTCCCCACGCGAGGGGAGAGGGGCGACACGCGCGGCGAGGGTGACGTGGGCGCCGGAACGACGGCGTCGCCACGCCCCGCTCGCCGTCGATGGAGGTTGGGCGGCGCCCTGCGGGATCGCAGCGGAGGACTGGGGAGCGGTACCCCGTTGATCGACAGCGCTGGGGAGGGGAGGATGGGGGAAGAGATCGCAGGAGAGCCGGGAACGTCGACGAGGGGTGAGGGCGCTTCCACGACCGAAGCATTTTCCCCCCGACACGCGACCGACCGTTTGACCCTGGCATTGGTCGTCGGGGCAGTGCCGGCGCTCATCCTGGCGGGGGTCCCGGAGTGGCTCGAACGTCACCACCCGCTCGATGCGGTCTCCCGCCCAACCGCCTCGCCACTCTCCCTCGCCTTCGCGTGGGTGGCGCTCGCACTGGTCGCCGTCGGGGCGGTCTGGACCTTCCTCCTTCCCGGAGTGCTCCTGCTGGGGAGCTGGAAGCGTGTGTCGTCGCTCGCCGTGGTGATGCTGCTCGCGCTGTGCGTCGGGATTCCCGTGTGGGGCGTCGTCACGCATCTGGTCCGGGGCGCCGGACTTGCCCCGGGAGGAGTCGGCTTCCGGGGCGTCGTCATCCTGGTCTGGGGGGCGGCCTACGGAATTGGGCGCGCCCGCGCGCGACGCACGGGCCCGGCCGCGGAGTGGATGTGGGGACGAGGGAGCCGGTGGCAGCTGGTCGTGACGTCCGCGGGGGTGTTCGCACTGGCACTCCTGTTCGGCCCTCGTCTCGCATGGCAGGATCCGTCGCCCGATGGGGAACACATGTTCGAGACGGCGCGGAATCTGGTCGTCAACGGTACCCCCTTCTGGGGGCGCCAGTGGGTCGACGCCATGTCGTCCTGGCCTGGGCTCAACACCTTCGCCTTCCTGTATCCGGCGGCGTGGCACATGTACCTGCTCGGGGCAGTGGACTCGGCCGTGCGCATCCCCTTCCTGCTCTACCTCGCACTCGTGCCGTTCGCCCTGGTTGCCCTCGCCGCGGTGCGCAGACCGGCAACGCCCGATCGGGGCATCTTCCTCCCGGCCTGGCTATCGCCGTCGTCTACGCGGTTACCGTGGCGTACAGCGCAACCTACGATGCCTACACGGCAGACATCGCGCTGCCTTCGTCGCAGGACACCCTCTTCGTGGTAACCATCCTCGCCTTCCTCGTCGGGTTCCTGGAGTCGAAGGTGGAACTCCTCGTGCCAGCCCTCCTCCTTTCGCTCTTCGGGCTGCCGAGTGGGATCCAGCTGGCCCTGATGTGGCTGGCGATCGCGGCGGTTGCGTTGCGCCCGCTCCACCGCAGGGTGCTGGTCGCGACCATGGCCACCCTTGCGACCTTCCTCCTCGCGCAGCGATTGGTCCCGTCGCTGCTCGCAGCCGTCGGGCTCCCCTCCCCGGGACGGGAGCACTCGCTCGCCTCGCTGGTGCGGTACTACGGCGCCCTCCAGATCACCGACGTGCGCCGCCTCCTCTACGTGATCGTTCCGGGAGGGATCCTCCCCGCAGTCGCCGTCTGGTGGTGGAGCGGGAGGGATCGGGTCGCCGCGGCGCTGACGGCGCTCACGGCGGTCTATTTCGTCGCCTTCTACGTCCAGGCCGCCACCCAGCTGCACTACTACATACCCGCCATGCTCCTTCCTGTCGCCGTCCACCTGCGGGGCGTCGAGCGTTTCGGGGGGAAGGGATGGCGGATGGCGACGGCGCTCGCGGCCGTGGTGGCACTCGCGCTCTCATGGCCGCCACACCTGCAACCGGTGACGCTCCTCCGCGGGATCTCGAACCGTGTGGTCATCCGCGAGCCGGGTTACGAGCAAGCGTCGCAAGGGTACTTCCGCAGCGTGCGCGTCTTGTCGGCGCTGTTTCGGTCGTCGAGGGGAGAGCTGTCACAGTTCGACGGCTCCATGCTCGCCTTGCAGCGTCACGCCAGGCGGCAGGAGACCATCGATAGCACCACACGATATCTGGTGCAGCGACTGGCGTCGCCGGTGCCGCCGGGGTTCGCCGTCAGCGCCGTTCGCGAGCCATTCGCCCTGCTCGTGCGGGCAGGCGTCGGGACGGAGCTGCTCTCGCCCCGGTTTCCTCCTGGTGTAGCCGCCATCTACCTGGTCCCTCACGACATACGGCTGCCCGGGAGCGCCAAGGACGCCCCGCGAGTCTGGTACATCCGCCCCCGGATCGAGCAGTGGCTGAACGTGCGACCGACGCCGGGGGGCTAGACGTTGAATCGGAAGAGCATCACGTCGCCGTCCTTCACGACGTACTCCTTCCCTTCGCTGCGCACGGCTCCCTTCTCTCGCGCCTCCTTCCACCCTCCCAGCCGTACGAACTCCTCGTACGAGACCGTCTCGGCGCGAATGAACCCGCGCTCGAAGTCCGAGTGGATCACCCCCGCGGCCCTGGGGGCCGTGTCGCCATCATGGATCGTCCAGGCGCGGACCTCCTGCTCGCCTGCGGTGAAGTAGGTCTGCAGTCCCAGCAGGTGATAGCCAGCGCGGATGAGGCGGTCCAGCCCCGCCGATTCCAGGCCGAGCGAGGCGAGGAACTCCTTGCGCTCCTCGGGCGGGAGCTCCGCCAGCTCCGCCTCGATCTTGGCGGAGAAGGGGACCACCTGCGCCTGTTCGGCACTGGCCGCGATCGCCTGGCGCAGCGCCGTGACATGCTTCCCCTCGTCTCCGTGCAACTCCTCCTCGGTGACGTTGGCGGCGTAGAGCACCGGCTTGGCGGTCAGGAGGTTGAGGGGGGCGAGCACCGCCTTCTGTTCGGGGGAGAGCGTCCCTTCCCACAGGGCCTTCCCCTCCTTGAGGAGCTCGTAGGCCGCCTCGAGAACGGGGAGCTCGGCTTGCGCCTCCTTCTCCCCGGTGCGGGCGGCCCGCTGCACCTTGTCCAGCCGCTTCTCGACCACGCCGAGGTCCGATAGCGCCAGCTCGAACTCGATCACTTCGCGATCGCGCACCGGATCGACGCTGCCCATGACATGGGTGACGTCGGGGTCGTCGAAACAACGCACCACGTGGACGATGGCGTCGGTCTCGCGAATGTTGGTGAGGAACTTGTTCCCCAGCCCCTCGCCCTGCGACGCCCCCTTCACGAGACCGGCGATGTCGACGAACTGTACCACGGCCGGCAGGGTGCGCTTGGGGCGCACGACCGACGCCAGCCCGGCGAGGCGATCGTCGGGGACCTCCACCATGCCGACGTTCGGCTCGACGGTGCAGAACGGGTAGTTCGACGCCTGCGCCGCAGCCGAGGTGAGGGCGTTGAAGAGGGTGGACTTGCCGACGTTGGGGAGGCCGACGATGCCGAGGCGTAACATGGGGTGGAGACGGGAGTCGAGAGAGGGGAGACGGGAGTGTGCGAGGTGCAACCGCGTGCCGCAACGAAACGTACCGGGGAGCGATATCGGGATGACCGATGGGACACGGCGTCGATCACCTTTGGTGCCATGCATCCCTTCCGAAGGCTCTCGGTCTGGCGCAAGGCGCACGATTTGGCGCTGGCGACCTACCAGCTGACAGACGGCGTTTCACCTGCCCGGTTTCCGGGCCTCGCGAGCCAGCTGCGGCGAGCGGTCACTTCCATTCCGGCGAACGTCGCCGAGGGAGCGGGTCGCGACACGGCGGAGCAATTCTGCCGGTTTCTCGAAATTGCCATCGGCTCTGCACGTGAGGTCGATTACCTCCTCCTGCTTGCTGCCGACCTTGGCGCGATCGCCCGGAGCGACCACGCCAAGCTCGAGGCTCGCACCGACGAGGTGTGCCGAATGCTAGTCGCCCTGCGGGCCACCATCCGGCGGCGCACCGTGCAGCGCAAGGTGGCGCAGGCGGAGCTCCGAGGACGGAAGATGAGGGCAAGGAGTGTCAGCGCGACGAAGTCGCGCTGACACGTCCCGTCTCCCCACTCCCGTCACCCGTCTCCTACGCGATAAACCACGGTGCCAATACCAGCGACACCACGCTCATCAACTTGATGAGGATGTTCATGGCCGGGCCGCTCGTGTCCTTGAACGGGTCGCCGACCGTGTCACCCACCACGGCGGCCTTGTGCTCGTCCGACCCCTTGCCGCCGTGGCCGCCCTGCTCGATGTACTTCTTGGCGTTGTCCCACGCGCCGCCGGCGTTGGCCATGAAGAGGGCCATCATCACCCCGGTCACCGTGGCACCGCCCAGCAGGCCGCCGAGGGCGTGGATGCCGAGGAACTTGCCGACGACCACCGGGACGAGGACCGACACGACGCCCGGCACGACCATCTCGCGCAGGGCCGCTCGCGTGGAGATGTCCACGCAGCGCGCCGAGTCCGGGTGCCCGGTGCCGTCCAGGAGCCCGGGAATCTCGCGGAACTGGCGGCGTACCTCCTGCACCATTCCCTGGGCCGCGCGGCCGACGGCGGTCATGGTCTGCGCCCCGACGAAGAACGGCATCACGCCGCCGAGGAACAGCCCGATGACGACCATCGGGTCGATGAGGTTCAACCCGGTGGCCCCCAGGCCGACGGCCGAGGCATAGGCGCTGAAGAGCGCGAGCGCGGTCAGCGCGGCGCTCCCGATCGCGAAGCCCTTGCCGATGGCCGCGGTCGTGTTGCCTAACGCGTCGAGCCCGTCGGTGATCTTCCGGACGTCGGCGCCCAGCCCGCACATCTCCGTGATCCCGCCGGCGTTGTCGGCAATCGGGCCGTAGGCGTCGACGGACATGATGACGCCGACCGTCGCGAGCATGCCGACCGCGGCGATGGCGACGCCGTAGAGCCCCGCCGCTTCATACGACAGGTACGTCGCACCGCAGATGAGGAGCACCGGAGCGATGGCGCTCTCCATCCCGATGGCCAACCCGGCGATGATGTTGGTCGCGGGGCCGGTGTGACTCGCCTGGGCGATGCGATTGATCGGGGCGCCCGCCGTGTAATACTCGGTCACCGCGCCGATGAGCGTCCCCGACACCGTTCCGGCCAGCACCGCCCAGAACGGCCCCATGGCCGGGAAGAGGCTCCCGTCGGGCCGGGTCATCGTCAGCGGCATGGACTGCGTCAGGAAGAACGCGAGCACGAGGAAGAGCCCCGCGGCGATGAACGTCGCCGTGCGGAGCGCATTGGCCGGGTTCCCCTTGGCGAGCGCGCGCATCGAGAAGATGGCGACCAGGGAGGCCAGCAGGCCCGCGGTGATGTAGCCGATCGGCAGGAGGATCGCCGTGGACACCGACTCGGCCGCGAGTGCGGTCGACGTCGACGCGATGGCGATGGTTGCGATCACCGAGCCCACGTAGCTCTCGAAGATGTCGGCGCCGAGGCCCGCCACGTCGCCGACGTTGTCGCCGACGTTGTCGGCGATGGTCGCGGGATTGCGCGGGTCGTCCTCGGGGATCCCGGCTTCGACCTTCCCCACCAGGTCGGCGCCGACGTCGGCGGCCTTGGTGTAGATCCCGCCGCCGACGCGCGCGAAGAGGGCGATGGAGCTGGCCCCCATGGCGAAGCCGGAGATGATCTCGGCGAATTCACGGGCGCTCCCGCCCGGCGCCAGGTAGCTGTGCAGCCAGAGCGTCACGGCGCCAAGGCCGGCCAGTCCCAGGCCAGCCACCGCGAGCCCCATCACGGAGCCACCGCCGAAGGCGACGCGCAGCGCCTGGGCCTGCCCGCTGGCCCGCGCCGCCTCGCTGGTGCGCACGTTGGCGCGCGTGGCGGCATGCATCCCGAAGAAGCCGGCGAGGATGGAGCAGATCCCCCCCGCGACGTAGGCGGCGCCCGCCCGCCACGTCAGCGCGACGGCCAGCAGGGCGCCGACCACGATCAGGAACGGGATGACCACGTAGTACATGCGCCGCAGGAAGGCCATCGCCCCCGTGTGGATGTCGTCGGACAGTTGCTGCATCCGCGCGGACCCCGGCGCGTGGCTCATCACGCCGCGATGCTTCGCGTAGGCGGCGGCGAGGCCCACGAGGCCGATGGCGAGGGCGATGGTGACGAAGTTGACGGTCATGGGGAAGAAGTAGTGTCGGCTAAGGGTCAGCTTTCCGATTGTGCAGGTTCATGGCGTTCTGGATCCCGTCGCGGGCCCAGCACTCCACGGCGTCGGTGATCCGGGGGAGGAGCGCCATGACGACGGCGCGCTCCTCCTGGCCGAACCTGTCCAGCACGAAATCTGCCAGGTCGCCGACCTGGCGGTGTTCATCGACCGGGGCGATGCCGATGCGCAGGCGGGCATAGTCCCGCGTGCCTAACGTCGCCTCGATCGACTTGAGGCCGTTGTGCCCGCCCGCGCTCCCGGAGGCGCGCAGGCGGAACGTCCCCAGGGGGATCGCCACCTCGTCCACGAGCACGAGGAGGTCCTGCAGCCCCGACCAGCCGAGCCGTCGCGTGTACGGCCGGAGGGCGGCGCCGGAGAGGTTCATGTAGGTCTGTGGCTTGACGAGGCGCACGCGCATGTCGCCGAGCCGCCCGTCGGCCACGACGGATTCTCCGTCGCTGCGCCAGCGGTCGAAATGCCAAACGTCGGCGAGGTGGTCGAGCGCCCACCAGCCGACGTTGTGACGCGTCCCCTCGTACTTCCGCCCCGGGTTCCCGAGGCCGACGATGACCTTCACAGCCTGGAGCGGCCGGCCGACTACTTCTTGGCCTCGCCCTCTTCCTCGGCCTTCGCCTTCCGGATGACTTCGGGCTCAGCCGACGTCCCCTCGGCCGCCGCCGTCTCCTCGCCCGCCCGCGAGGCGCTGACGGTCAGGACCGTGTCGCGCGACTCCGAGAGGACCTCGACCCCCGCCGGGACGTTCAGCTCGCCGACGTGGACCGAGCCACCGACGTTGATGTTCGTCACATCGACCTCGATGCGGTTCGGGATGTTCGCCGGGTCGACGCGGCAGGGGAGGTCGGACATCACCTGCGTGAGGATCCCGCCGTTCAAGCGCACGCCGACCGACGTGCCCGTGAGGACGATCGGGACGTTGACGATGACCAGTTCGCCCGCGACGAGTTCCTGGAAGTCGACGTGGATGATGGCCCGCTTGACCGGATGGCGCTGGATGTCGCGGATGAGCGTGCGCGAGGTCGTGCCGTCGATGGCCAGCTCGATCACCGTCGTCTCGGCCGAGACGTGCTCGAGGAGGCGGCTGAGCTCACGCGCGTCCACCGAGAGGGACTGCGGTGCGCGCGCATGGCCGTAGATGACGGCGGGGACGCGGCCGTCACGGCGCAACGAGCGGGCGACACCCTTGCCAACACCAGAGCGCGCCGAGGCGGAGAGAGATGCGGTAGCCATAAGACCAGACGGGAGACGGGAGACGGGGGACGGGAGTGCAATTTCAGTCGAACAGGGAGCTCACCGACTGCTCGCTGTGGGTGAAGCGGATCGCCTTGGCCAGCAGGTCGCCGACCGAGAGCACGGTGAGCCGGTCGAACATCTTGGCCGGATCGAGCGCGATCGAGTCGGTGACCACCACTTCGGCGATCGGTGCGTTCTTCAGGCGCTCCACGGCGGGGCCGGAGAGGAGCGCATGCGTGGCGCACACATATATGTCCTTGGCGCCGAGCGCCTTGAGGGCGCGCGTCGCCTCGGAAACCGTACCGGCGGTGTCGATCATGTCGTCGGGGATGATGCAATCCTTCCCCTCGACATCGCCGACCACGTTCACGACTTCGGAGACGTTGGCCGACGGACGCCGCTTGTCGATGATCGCGAGGGTGGCGTTGAGCCGCTTGCCGAATCCTCGCGCCATCTTCGCGGAGCCCACATCGGGCGCCACGATCACCAGGTCCTTCAGCTGCTTCTTCTTGAAGTGATTCACCAGGACCGGGGCCGCATACAGGTGATCGACGGGCTTGTCGAAGAACCCTTGCAGCTGGTGCTGGTGAAAGTCCAGCCCGAGTACCCGGTCGGCCCCCGCCTTCTCGATCATGTTCGCCATGAGCTTGGCGCCGATCGCGACGCGAGGCTGGTCCTTTCGGTCCTGCCGCGAGTACCCGTAGTACGGCATCACGCACGTGATGCGCGCCGCCGACGCCCGCCGGGCGGCATCGATCAGGAGCAAGAGCTCCATGATGTTGTTCGCCGGCGGGTTGGTCGGCTGGACGATGAAGACATCCGCACCGCGGATGTTCTCATCGATTCGCACGAAGATCTCGCCGTCCGCGAACTTCGTGGCCGTCACCTTTGCGAGGTCGACCCCGAGGCTGCGCGCGATCTCCTCCGCGAGCCCTCTGTTGGCGTTTCCCGAGATCAGCTTGAAACCGCGGAGCACGCCGGGCAGATGGTCCATTGCCGTAGAGCCTTTAAGCCTAGTGGGGACTGAAAGTTGTGTCAACGAACAGCGGACGGGAGACGGGAGTGGGGAGACGGGAGTGCAGCGCGGCAACGCCGCGCCGCGAGCCCCACCGTGTCACCGCCTCGGCCCGTCGGGGTCCCGATTGGCCCTGGTGGATTCGAACCACCATTCTCAGATCCAAAGTCTGATGTCCTGCCATTGGACGAAGGGCCAGCGAGGCACCTCGCGGCGAGGCCAACGGACGGCATCGCCGGGAAGCCCCTGAAGCTAGTCGTCCAACCGCACGGGCTCAACGTGCGATGCCGTCGAGCTTTCCACCACGTCGACGGGCGCCTCCGACGCCACCGAGGGGTCGATCCCGATCGCGACGTGCAGGGCGGGGGACGGCGCCCCGCCGGGGAGCGGGGCGGGGAGCGCGAATACCGTCGCTCCCGATCCGCTCATGAGCACGACGTCGAACGCCTCGCGAAGCTCGGGATGCCGCAGCCCGCTCACGACCCCCTGGATGACCTCGTGCCGCGGAAGCACGAGCCGCTCGAACTCGTTGTACGCCATCACTTCCACCTCACGCCACGATGCAAACCCGCCGGCGCGGTACGCCACCGCGAGGGGCGCGCTGGCGGGAGACTCGCCGAGCCAGCGGTAGGCGTCGGCCGTCGCGATCCCGAACGGGAAGACGAACAGGAGGCACGGGCGCGCCGGGAGGGCGGGGAGGGTGAGAAGCCGGTCGCCACGTCCCCACCCCAACGCGAGCGGTGATGCATCCTGGGTGAGGAATGGGACGTCGGCTCCGAGCCCTCCCGCGATCCGCAGGAGGGTGTGGGGCGGGAACGGCGCGGGCGCGAGTGCGTTCAGGGCGCGAAGGACGGCACCGGCGTCCGCGCTGCCACCGCCGAGCCCACCGCCGACCGGGATGCGCTTCTCGATCTCGATGGCGAACCCCCGTGGCCACCCCATGGCCTCCGCGAAGGCCGTCGCCGCTCGCCAGGCGAGATTTCGCTCGACCGGTCCCAGCCCGCGCGGCGGGAGCGCCGCGCCAGCGCAGTCGAGCGAGCGCGCGCCATCGGTGGCCCGCACCCGCACCTCATCCCCCAGCGCCAGGCGGCAGTAGAGCGTCTCGAGCTGGTGATAGCCGCTCGCCTCGCGCGCGAGGACGCGAAGAAAGAGGTTGACCTTGGCCTGGGCGACGACGCGCGCGCTCGCCATGCGGGCTTCAGGCGGGAGCGCCGGCCCGACGCTCGGGTGACTCGCCCAACTCGCGGAACTTGAGCCCCAGCCGTCCGAAGTAGTACAGGCCGATGAGGGTGATGGGGAGGAACGAGAGGAGGTGGAAGCCCAGTGCCCAGCTCACCGCCAGCTCGCTCGGCACCTGGTACAGGGTGAGTCCGGCCAGCGCGGCGGCCTCGAAGACGCCGAAGAATCCCGGCGACGACGGGAGGGCGACACCGATCGCGATGACCCCCATCAGGAAGAGCGCTGCGGGGAAGGGGGCGTCGATCCCGACCGCAAGGAACCCCAGGTAGAACGCGAGGCCGTTGCAGAGCCACATCGCGAGCGCCCAGCCGAAGACCCGGGCGAACCGGCTCGGAGAGCGCAGCGCCCCGAGCCCGGAAATGAACGACTCCAGCAAGCGACGTCCGCGCTCGACGTAGCGCGGAGCGAGGCGTCCGATGACCCCGTCCCAGATGCGCACGACGAGGGTCGGGTACAGCGCCATCGCCACCAGCGCGGCGAGCGCGCCGACCGCGATGACGGCCGCGACGATCGCGACGTGGCCGACCGGCTGGCCGCTGATCGTCGTCCCCTCCGGAAAGGCCGACAGGAACATGGCCGCGACGAGGAGGACGACGACGGTCACGGCGTCGAAGATCCGGTCGACGGCGAGCGAGGCGAACGCCGCCGCGAAGCTCACGCGCTGGTCCTCGCGCGTCAGGGCATACGCACGCGCCAGCTCACCTGCCCGGGCCGGGACGACGTTGTTGACCATCATCCCGATGGCCGTGGAGCGCCAGAGTGCCCCAAGGCTCAGGTCGTGGGCGAGCGGCTCGAGGATCACCCGCCAGCGCAGGGCGCGCAGCGGAAAGATGATCGTCGCCACGGCCGTGGAGAGGAGGAACATCGGGAGGCTCGACCGGCGCAGGACCTCCCACACCTGCGCGAACGAGACCTCGCGCATGGTCCACACCAGCAATGCCGCGCTCAGCACGAGGCCGAGCGCACCGCGCCAACCGATCTTCATCCGGGGTTACTCCGCCTGGGCGAGGTCGAGGAGATCGAAGATCTCCTGCAGGGTCGCGTCGTCGGTGACCCCGCGGGCCCGCATGGCATCGCGCACTTCGATCGCGCGCCGGACGGCATCCTGCCCGCGGTACAGCAACGACTCGATGGGGACGATTTCGTCCTCATCAAGACGAGCGGGCGTGCTCAAGGGTTCGTGATCGAGCGATTCGAAGCCGGCGATCCCTTCCTGCAGGAAGTCCTGCAGCTCGCGCCCCGTGGGTGTGGGCGGGGGGCGTCGGCTCAGCGCGGCGTGCGGCCCGGAAACCGGTGCGCCGAAGGGCGTGGGGGCAACGGCGGCGGCGGGGGGTGCAGGGGCCACATCGGCCGTGGGGAGAGCAGGTGCAACCGCCGGCGCAGGGGATGCGCTGGCGGTGACGGGCGCCGGCGGCGGCGACGCGGGGCTCACGGAAGGGGAGACGACCGGGGGCGAGACGGGGGTGTGCCGCCGGACGCGCTCCAACACGGCCAGCCGCTGTTCGATCTCTCCCAGGCTTTCGCCCGGTGAGAGCAGGAGCAGCGTTCCGGCGTCGAGCGCGTCCAGCAGTGCGGGGTCGAGGAGCGCACGCTCGGCGGCGGCCTCACCGAAGAAGCTCGCCACCTGGTGCGCATCGAACGAGGCGGCGACGCCCTGGAGGTCGAGGAGCGCCCCCGTCAAGGCGCGCCCCGCGCGCTCGCGCCCGGCCAGGTCGTGCACCTGGCGGGCGTCGTTGACGAGGCGCCGGATGTGCTCCGCCCGCGTGGTGATCTCGTCGCGGAAGCGTTGCATCCGCGTGGCCGACGCCGCCTGCGCGCGGCGCACGATGTGCGGGCCGGCGTCGGCGTAAAAGAGCTCGTCGATGCTGACCACGGGCTCGGCGGGGGGAAGCAAGGCATCGAGCGCGGCGAAGGCCCGGGCGAACCGCGCCACCTCGGGCGCCTCCGCCGGCGCTCCGCCGGCGTCGCGAAGCTGTGCCGAGACGTGTCGCAGCACCTCCACGGCGGCGCGGAAGAGCTCCACCTCGCGGTCCGCGAGCGGGGCGTCGGGGACGAGGGTCCGCACCGCGCGGTCCAGCGCCTCGGCGACGTCGGCGAGCGGGGGATACTCTCCGATGCCGGCGATCCCGCGCATCGTGCGAGCCCGCGTCAGCGCCTCGTCGAGCGCGCGGCGCTGCCGTGGATCGTCGAGGAAGGCGTCGAGCTCGGCGGCGATGGCCGATGCCTGGAGGGCGATGAAGACCGGCGCGGTGGCGCTGGCCGCCGGGGTCGCGGGGCGCGGCTGTTCGCTCGGCAGGAAGAGTTGCAGCGAGGCGAGTCGCGCCGCCGCCCGTGCCCCCTCTCGCTCGCCCCATGTCCGCACGCCGCGCACCAGGAACCGGAGGTCGTCGACCGAGTCGCGCAGCGTCTGGTACAGGTCCATGGTCCAGCGCAACTCGCCGTCGCGCACGGCGTGCGCGAGCTGCTCCATCGTCGTGGCGATCGCGGCGACGGGTTCGACCTTGGCCATGGAAGACGCGCCACGCAACGCGCGCGCCGTCGCAATGAAGGCGTTCCCGTCGGGCGGTCCCCCCGTGTTGGCGACGACTTGATCGAGCGCGTCGAGGTACTCGGTCGCTTCGACGAGGTAGAACTCCAGGAGTTCCGGCGATCCGTTCATTCGCGAGTGAGGTGGTGGGCGCGGCCAGAAGTTAGGGAGTGAGTAGCGCGGAGGGCTAGGTGTGCGACGACGAACGTGCCCGATCCATCGCCGCGCGCATCTCGATCACCGCCTCGGCAATCCCCACGAAGATGGCCCGGCTCACGATGGAGTGCCCGATATTGAGCTCCTCGATCTCGGGGATGGCCGCCACCGGCGTGACATTGCGCACGGTGAGCCCGTGCCCCGCGTGGACGTGCAGTCCGAGGGCGTGCGCCAGCGTGGCGGCAGCGGTGAGGGCGGCGACCTGCGCCGGGTCGCCGGGATGGTGGGCGTAGCTCCCGGTGTGCAGCTCGATGGCGTCGGCGCCGAGCTCTCGCGAGCGCTCGACCATCGCCGGCGAGGGGTCGATGAACAGCGAGGTGCGGATCCCGCTCCCGTGCATGCGCGCGATGGCGCGCTCGAGGGTGTGCGGATCGTGCGACACGTCGAGCCCTCCCTCGGTGGTGATCTCCTCGCGCCGTTCCGGGACGAAGGTGACCTGGAAGGGGCGGATACGCGCCGCGATCGCGAGCATCTCCTCGGTACAGGCCATTTCGAGGTTGAGCACGGTCCCGATCGAGGCGGCCAGGCGGGCCACGTCGTGGTCCTGGATGTGGCGCCGGTCCTCGCGGAGGTGGGCGGTGATGCCGTCGGCGCCGGCGCCCTCGCAGGCCAAGGCCGCTGCGACGGGGTCGGGTTCGTCGGTGCGGCGCGCCTGACGAATGGTCGCCACGTGGTCGATGTTGATGTAGAGCCGCTGGTAGGGCGTGGGGTGGGTCATCATCGGGGAACGCCTCCTGCCGCCGCGGGTACGCCCCGGGCGACACCGTTGCTCGGCGCGGAGCGCCGGGTTACGTTCGCTCGCAATCTCGCAGGGAGAGTCGCGTGAAGAAGTGGATCGTCGTGCTGCCCCTCGTGGCGCTCGTGGTGGCGGCGTGTGGAAGGCAGCCCGCTCCGGGTGTCGCACTGACCGGGGCAGCCGCCCCGAGGCTCGCGGTGGAGCAGTTCCTCGCCGCCGTGAAAGCGCAGGACCTGCAGGCGATGTCGGTCGTGTGGGGGACCGACAAGGGCCCCGCGCGCGACCAGCTCGAGCGCTCGGAGCTGGAGAAGCGCGAGATCATCATGCAGGGGTGCTACGACCACGACGGGTACCGCATCCTCGAGGAGGGGCCCGCGCCCAGTGGCGAGCGCTTCGTGAAGGTGGAGATCACGCGGGCGCGAAAGTCGGCGACCCCCACCTTTTCCCTCGTCAAGGGGCCGTCCGACCGATGGTATGTGCGCGACGCGGGGATCACCGCCATGAAGGATTTCTGCAAGCGCTGAGCGCGGTACCGAGAGCGGAACTCATCGTCCGCTCGCTGGATTAGTACTCGGACAACTCGATCAGGACACCCGCCGTGGCCGAGGGGTGCAGGAAGGCGATACGCTTGCCCTCGGCGCCGATGCGTGGTGTCTCGTCGATGAGGCGAATTCCCGCCGTCCGGCAACGGGCGAGGGCTTCGTCCAGGTCGTCCACGTTGAAACAGATGTGGTGGATGCCAGGACCGCGCTTGGCGACGTACTTGCCGATGGGCGAGTCGGGCGTCTCGGCCTCGAGGAGTTCGACGAGGGATTCTCCGGCAACGAGTCCGGCGATGCGGGCTCCGTCGGCGTCGTCGAGCGGCGTCTCGGGCATCCCGAGGACGTCGCGGTAGAAGGGGAGGATCTCGTCGAGGGAGCGGACGGCGACGCCGATGTGGGCGATGCGCGTGCCGCGCCGGTTCGAATCAGGTGAAGTCTGCTGTGACATGGTGGAGACGGCGCTCCGGATCAGGATGGTGCGCGCGCAAGTTAATCTGACAGTCGGCAGGGAGTATCCCTGGCCGCGGAGGCGAACAGGATGTCGAAGACGACGGCGGTGACGGACGCGGACTTCGCGACCGAGATCGAGCAGGCCAGCGGGCTTGCGGTGGTTGATTTCTGGGCCGAGTGGTGCGGACCGTGCCGCATGGTGGGCCCCATCGTGGACCAGCTGGCGGGCGAGTACGCCGGCAAGGCGAAGGTGAGAAAGCTTGACGTCGACACGAACCAGCGGACGGCGATGAAGTACAATGTGCGGTCGATCCCGACGATCCTGTTCTTCAAGGACGGGAAGCTCGTCGACCAGGTCATCGGATACGTGCCGAAGCCGACGCTCGAGGCGAAGTTCAAGCTGTACACGGCCAACTGACGGTTCCAGGCGGTTCCAACCGACGTTGGCGGGGTACAAGAGGCGGCCGGGGGTAGCCCCGGCCGCCTCTTGGCGTTTTCTCGTCTGCTCCCGCCTTGCACGCGACGTCGTCTGGCGTCGTCTGGCGTCGTCTGGCGTCGTCTGGCGTCGTCGGGGCGCGGGTCGCGGGGGGTGTCGCCGCGCACGTATTCTTCTGCTCGTGAGCAACGAACCAGTCGTCGGAACCCTGTTCGTGGTCAGTACTCCCATCGGGAACCTGGGAGACATGACGATTCGCGCCGTCGAGACGCTGGCGCGGGTGAAGGTCATCCTGTGTGAGGACACGCGCCATTCGCGCGCGCTGCTCGACCACTACCAGGTCACCACTCCCGTGGCCGCCCTGCACGAGCATAACGAGGCGCGTGAGACGCCGCGCATCCTCGCGCGGCTGGCCGAGGGGGAGGAGGTGGCGCTCATCTCCGATGCCGGAACGCCGCTGCTGTCGGATCCCGGGGAGCGCCTGGTGCGGAGCGCCCTCGAGGCGGGGGCGCGCGTGGTCCCGCTTCCCGGGGCGTCGGCGCTGCTCGCGGCCCTGGTGGGCGGGGGGCTGCCGACCGGGGCGTTCACCTTCGTGGGCTTCCTCCCGCGCAAGGGCAAGGAGCGCGCGGCCCAGCTGGCGCTGCTCAGCACCCTGCCGCACACCGGCGTACTGTACGAGGCCCCCAACCGGGTCGGCGACACCCTCGCCGACCTGGCCGCGGTGATGGGGGATGACGCGACGGTGCGGCGTGCGGTGGTGGCACGCGAACTCACCAAGCGGTTCGAGGAGTTCCGGCGCGGGACGGTGGCGGAGCTGGCCGACGCCTTTCGCGACGTCTCTCCTCGTGGCGAGGTGGTCATCCTCCTCGAGGGGTGCCCGGAGCGGGAGCTGGACGAGGCGGCGTTGCGCGAGTCGGCGCATGCGTTGCGACGGGAGGGGGCGACCACGCGCGAGATCGTGCGGTCGCTGGTGGACCGACACGGAGCCCCACGCAATCTGGCCTATCGCCTAGCACAGGACGCATGATCCGTCTTCGCCGAGTTGTCGCGCCGTTGCTCCTCTTGTCCCTGGCGGGTTTCGCGCCGTCGTCGGGGACGAAGCTGGGGATTGCCCGGCTGCAATACGATGGCGGCGGCGACTGGTACGCCAACCCGTCGAGCCTTCCCAACCTCCTCAAGGCCATCAACGAGCGCACGACGCTGCGGGTCGAGCCGGTCGAGGGGCGGGTGACGCTCACGGATGAGCGCCTGTACGACTTCGCCTTCCTGCACCTCACGGGGCATGGCGAGATCAAGTTCACCGACACCGAAGTCTCCCGGTTGCGGGAGTGGATCCTGCGGGGCGGCTTCCTGCATGCGGACGACAACTACGGGCTCGACGAGAGCTTTCGCCGGGAAATCGCGCGCGTCTTTCCCGATCGCCCGCTGGTGGACGTGCCACTGTCGCACCCGATCTACCATGTGGTGTACGACTTTCCCAAGGGGCTGCCCAAGATCCACGAGCACGACGGCAAGCCGGCTCGAGGGTACGGGATCTTCATCGGGGACCGCCTGGCGGTCTACTACACCAACGAGAGCGACATCGGGAACGGGTGGGAAGACGTGGGGACCTACAACGATCCACCTGACCTGCACGAGGCGGCGCTGCGCATGGGCGTGAACCTCTTCGTGTATGCCGTGACGAGCCGACCGGTTTCATGACGTTATTCGACCTGGTGGAGCGCGAGCGCCGCGGCGTCGCGCGGCAGCTGACGGCTGGGGGGGCGGCGCTGGTCCTGACCGGCGTCGTCCTCGTCCTGCTGGTGACGACGGTGGCGTTAGGCGGGAGCCGGTGGCTGGTGCTCCCGCGGCTGACCCCGTTCGTCGCGTGGGCCCTGGCGATCGCGGCGGCGGTGGCGGGGGGGCGCTGGCTGCGGCGCCGGCTGTCCGAGGAGACCTCGGTGGTCCGGATCGCGCGCGCGGTGGAGGAGGAGCGGCGGCTGCGTGCGGGGTCGGTGCGCGGGGCGCTCGAGGTGGCCGACGCGGGGGCGCTCGGGCGCCTGAACGCCGAGCAGGTGGCGGGGCGGCTGGCCGGGTTGGCCGACCCGTCGCTGGCGCCGGGGCTGCGCCGGAGTGTCGCGCGCCGGGCGGCCATCGGCGGCGGCGCCGCGATTGCCGGCATCCTGGGGTTGGTGACGGCGGCCTCGGCCGCGCCCGACGGATGGCGCGCCCTGGTGCACCCGGTGCTGGCCTGGAAGGGGACGCTGCTCGGCGGGGTGACGCTGAGCGAGGCCCCGCGCGCGGTGCTGCGCGGGGAGAAGGTGCAGCTGACGGTGCATGCCCCGGGGCGCCGGATGGTCACCGTTGCCCAGCGGGTCACGGGGAGCTCGTGGCGGACGAGCGCGCTCCCGCTGCGCGGCGACTCGGCGGTCGTGACGCTCGGCCCGCTCGATGCCGACCTGGCGATCTACGCCACCGACGGGCGGAGCACCAGCGACACGATGGCGGTGCGCGTCGTCGACCGGCCGTTCATCGGCGACGTCACGGTGCGGGCGGCCTTCCCGGCCTACCTCGGGCGGCGCGATGAGACGGTGCCCCTGGGCGAGCCGGTCCGCCTTCCGCGCGGGACGGTACTCGAGATCGAGGGACATTCTTCCACCGAGCTGGAGAGCGTGCGCCTGGCGAGCGACGGGGCGAGCATCCCGCTGCAGGTGTCCGCCCGCAGCTTCCGCGGGCGATTCCAGGTGGGGACGGGAGGGACGTTCCACTGGACGGCGAGCGGGCGCAACGGCGCCATCGCCGACCTGCCGCCGGCGTTGCAGCTGGAGGTACAGGCGGATTCGGCGCCGCGCGTGGAGATCCTGGCGCCGGGGCGCGACACACTCGTGCTGGCCCGCGACACGATCGGGGTGTCGGTCCTGGCCACCGATGACCATGGCCTGGCGTCGGCGGCGCTGCGCATCACCATCACCAATGGGCGCGGCGAAGTGCGCTCGTCGGTCGTGCGCCCCCTGCCGGGCGCCCAGGGCGAGCAGTTCCAGGGGCAACTGGCGCTCGCCATGTCCACGCTCACCCCCGGCGATGCCATGCGCCTCGTGGCGCTGGCGACCGACGCCTCGCCGTGGCGCCAGGCGGGAGAGAGTCCCGAGGTCGTGGTGCGACTGCCGAGCCTCAGCGAACAGCGCGATGCCGTGCGGTCGGCCGCCGACTCGGCGGTGGCGCGTGCGGAGGCGACGGCCAACGCGCAGAAGCAGCTGAACCAGCGCACCGCCGATGCCGCGCGCGCGCGCCAGCGCGCCCAGCAGCAGAACGGCAAGGACGCGATGTCGTACGAGGCGTCGCAGCAGGCCAAGCAGTTCGCGAAGGAGCAGCGGCAGCTCGCCGATCGGATGCAGCAGATGCAGGATGCGGCGCGAAAGCTCGAGCAGCAGCTCCGGCAGACCGGGGCGCTGGACAGTGCGCTGCAGGAGCGACTGCGCGAGGCGCAGAAGCTGCTGCGCGACGCGCTGACCCCCGAGCTGCAGGAGAAGCTCCGCAAGCTGGAGCAGGCGTCGCAGGACATGTCGCCGGAGGAGTCGCGTCGCGCGCTGCAGGACCTGGCGGAGCAGCAGCGCAAGCTCCGCGAGCAGCTCGACAAGAGCGTCGAGATGCTCAAGCGGGCGGCGCTCGAGGGACAGATGCAGACGCTGAAGGACGAGGCGAAGGACCTCGCGAAGCGGCAGCGCGACCTCGTCGACTCCATGCGCACGGCCGATCGTCAGGCGGAGCAGCAGGCCGCCGAGCGGATGACGAAGGAGCTGACCGACCGGGCGAAGAACCTGCAGGAGGACGTGAAGCAGCTGCAGGAGCGGCTCAAGCGGGAGAAGGCGGAGGCGGGCGCCGATCGCATGCAGGAGGCCAACGACAAGATCGACGAGTCGCTGGAGAAGCTGCAGCAGGCGATGCGTCGGCAGGGTGACAAGCAGGGCGGGGAGAAGGCCGGCGAGAAGCAGGCCGGCGAGAAGCAGGCGGGCGAGAAGCAGGCGGGCGAGAAGCAGGCGGGCCAGCAGGGGAAGTCCGGCGAGCAGCGTGAGGGGGGGGCCCGTCAGCAGGGGGAGGAGCAGAAGGGGGGCGCCGAGCGAGGGGAGAAGGGTGGGGAGAAGGGTGGGGAGAAGCAGCAGGGGGAGCAGAGCGCCGGCCAGAAGGGGGCGGGCGCCCAGGAGGGGGGCCAGCAAGGGCAGAACCGCGCCGGCCCTGGACAGCAGGGACAGCAGGGGCAGCAGAAGGGCGAGAAGTCGGGCGAGTCCGCGGCCGAGCAGGCGGCGCAGGCCATGGAGCAGGCGGCCGACGAGCTGGGGAAGGCGCGCGACCAGCAGGTGAGCGAGTGGAAGAAGGAGCTCACCGGCGAAATGGACCGGGCGATCCAGGAGATGTTGCAGCTGGCGCGGGAGCAGGACAACCTCGAGCAGCAGGCCCGGAGCGGGACGTCGCCGGCGGAGCTGCGTTCGCAGCAGGGGGCGCTGCAGCAGGGCGTGGAGAAGACGATGCAGCGGCTGCAGCAGGCGGCCACCAAGTCGAACCTGCTCTCCCAGCGCTCGCTGCGGATGATGAACGACGCGCGCCGCAAGGTGGAGGATGCCACGGCGCAGACGCAGCGCTCGCAGACGGGGCAGCAGATGGCGAGCGCGATGCGCGAGGCCGGGGAGTCGCTCAACCAGGCGGGTGCCTCGCTGGTGCGCGACCGCGAGCGGACGCAGAACAGCGAGTCGGCCACGGGCTTCGCCGAGATGCTCGAGCAGTTGCAGCAGATGGCGAAGCAGCAGCAGGCGCTGAACTCGGCGGCGCAGGAGCTGATTCCCCGGCCCGGGCAGAAGATGGATGCGCAGTCGCAGAACAGCGCGCGCGCGCTGGCGCGCCAGCAGCGCGAGGTCGCGGCGCGGCTCGAGGAGCAGGGCGATCGCGACGAGAGCGGGCGGTCCGACGAGATGGCACGTGAGGCGCGGCAGATCGCGCAGCAGCTGGAGTCCGCCAGCCTCGATGCCGCGGTGCTCGAGCGCCAGCAGCGCCTGTTCCGGAAGATGCTCGATGCGGGACGGCTGCTCGAGGAGGACCAGCGCGAGGACACGGGGAAGCGCGAGGCGAAGGCGTGGACCGGGACCGAGACGTTCACGCCGCAGGGAGCCACCGCGAGCGGGAAGGGGGCCACGCGGTTCACGCCCCCCACGTGGAACGAGCTGCGCGGGCTGACACCCGAGGAGCGGCGTCTCGTGCTCGAGTACTTCAAGCGAATCAATGCGAAGCCGTAGGGAGGGACGGGAGACGAGAGGCGGGAGACGGGAGGTGCCGGAGCGGGAGGGATGGAGCGCCGGCGGTCGCGCCCGCACGATCCTCCTGGCCGCCTGCCTCATCGTCTCTCGCGCTTTCGTCGTCTCGGCGCAGGAGGGGAAGCCCGCCCCGCCGTCGCCGTTGGTGCAGGCGCTGGATCTGGAGAGCGCGGGGAAGTGCCGAGACGCCATCCCGCTGTACCGGCAGTCGCTCGATGCCGAGGACCCGGTGGGGGCGGTGTTGGGGCTGGAGCGGTGCCATTCGCAGGTCGGTGGGAGCGAGGCGCTGCTTCCGCTGGTCGACTCGCTCCTCGCGCGACGCCCGCGCGATCCCCTCCTTCGGACGGTGCAGCTGCGGACGCTGGTGGGGCTGCGACGCGATCGGGAGGCGGAGGCGGCGTTCGCGCAGTGGATGGCCTTTTCGCCGCGCGAGCCGGCCCCGTTTCGCGAGTACGCGCGACTCCTGCTCGAGACAGGGCGCGCGGCGGCGGCCGACACGGTGTTGCGCGGGGCGGTGCAGGTGCTGGGCGGGTCGCGGGACCTCGCGGCGGAGTTCGCTCAGATGCAAGCGGCACTTGGCCTTTGGCTCTCGTCGGCGCGGAGCTGGCGCGAGGCGAGCGAGGTGATGCCGTACATGGAGCAGGCGGCGGCGTTCTCGCTGGCGGCCGCCCCGGATTCGGTGCGGGACGGGGTGCGGGCCATCTTCGCCGCGCCGCCGGTGGCGCTGGGGGCCCGGCGCATCCTGGCCTCGCTGGAGACGCGGTGGCGCTCGGCGCGCGAGGGGTGGGCGGCGCTGTCACCGGTGGCGCCGAGCGACTCGGCGGTGCAGGCGTGGATCCAGTTTGCCGCCGAGGCGGAGCAGGGAGAGGCGTGGCTGACGGCGCGTGACGCGTACGCGGCGGCGGCGGCACGCCGTCCCGGGGACCACGCGCTGGTGGTGAAGGCGGCGACGGCGGCGCTGAACGGCGGGGAGCCGGCGTCGGCGCTGGCGTTGGTCGAGCCGCTGGCGTCGTCGGCCGACTCGGCGGCGGGTGGCGCCGTGGCGCTGCTGCAGGTGCGGGCGCTGGCGGCGCTGGGGCGCGCGCCCGAGGTGGAGGCGGTGGTGACGCGGCGCGGGGCGTTGCTGGGGCCGGAGGGTGTCCGCCAGGCGCAACGGGCGCTGGCGTGGGCGTGGATCCGCGCCGGCGACCTGGCGCGCGCGCGGCAGGCGCTTGCGGCTGGCGGCGGGGGGACGGAAGAGGACGAACGGATCGAGGGGTGGCTGGCCCTGTACGCGGGGGACCTCAAGGCGGCGCGGCGGGGGCTGCGGCGCACCGACGAGACGTCGCGCGACGTGGTGACCGCCATGGCACTCCTGTCGCGCACGCGCGCGGAGGAGTCCCCATCGATCGGGGCCGCGTTCCTCGCGCTGGCCAAGGGCGACACGGCCGGCGCCGCGCGCCGCTTCGAGGAGGCGGCGTCGGTCCTCCCGGACGCCGCGCCGTTCCTCCTGCTCACGGCGGCTCGGCTGTCGCAGGCGGCTGGCGACACGCCGCACGCCACCCTGCTGTGGGCGCGGCTGGTGGAGGGATTCGCGGATGCGCCGGAGGCGGCGGAGGCCGAGCTGGACTGGGCGCGCGTGCTGCGGCACCGCGGGGATGCGGCCGGGGCGATTGCCCGCCTCGAGCACCTGATCCTGACGTACCCGCAGAGCGCGCTGGTACCGCAGGCGCGGCGGGAGCTGGAGCTGGCGCGCGGGACGGTTCCACCGGGGGGGACGGGGTAATGGGGGGCGAGCCGGGGCACGAGGGGGTGGGGCGGCGGTGGAGGCGGTGGCGGCGGTGGTGGTGGTGGCGCTGGCGGCGGTCGCAGTCGCGGGGGGCCCCCCCTAACAACAACATGCATTCATCCACGCCTCCTTCCATCATCGCTTCCGTGCGGTCGTCATCATTCTTCCGACTCTCCCGTCGCCCGGCCCATACGCCCCCATCCCTTCCTGCGGGGAAGGACAGCGATGCCCGGCGCCCGTCGGGCCTTGCCGTGACCCGGGCTCAGCCACCGGCGCGTCGTCGCGCGGCGCGGCTCCTCACCGTCCTTGCCGCGGCGGTCGTGACGTGCGTCCCCCTCGGGGCGCGTGCGCAGCACCTGCTCGTCCCGATGGACGACAACCAGGCGAATCACCTCAAGGCGTACGGGCTCACCTTCAACGCGCTCCGCGACGGCAACAAGGCCGAATGGTTCATCAACTACCGCGGCGGGTCGTTCCTCCTCCCCGACCTCAGTGAGCTGCGCAAGCGCGCCACCCTCGACGGCGTGACCTTCGAGCCGGTCGACAACGGGCGCCTCGCCGCGATCCGCTCCGAGATCGCCTCAGGCAACATGGACGCCATCTCGCTCGAGCGGGCGCCCAAGGTGGCCATCTACCGCCCGGCCAAGTCGCCCCCGTGGGACGACGCCGTGACGCTCGCCCTGCAGTATGCGGGGATCGAGTTCGCCTCCGTGTATGACGAGGAGGTCATGGCGGGCGACCTCTCGAAATACGACTGGTTGCACCTGCACCACGAGGACTTCACCGGGCAGCAGAACAAGCTCTACCTCGGCTTCCGCGACACGCCGTGGTTCATCGAGCAGCGCGAGCGGGCCATGGCCAGCGCCCGAAAGCTCGGCTTCGCCACGATCCCCGCCATGAAGAAGGCCGTGGCGGAGAAGATGCGGCAGTTCGTCGAGCGTGGCGGCTTCCTGTTCGCCATGTGCGGGGCGACCGAGACGCTGTCGCTGGCCATCGCCGCCTACCAGACCGACATCGCCGGGAGCTTCGCCGACGGGACACCGGTGGACGAGGCGGCCGACAGCAAGATGGACTGGGATCGCTCCTTCGCCTTCAAGGACGTGCACCTCGAACCCTCGCCCTTCGTCAACTCGATGAGCGACATCGACGGGCACCAGGTCAACGTCCCCGGGCGACGGCAGCCGCTGGGGCAGTTCACGCTCTTCCAGTTCTCGGCCAAGTTCGACCCGGTCTCGTCGATGCTGGTGCAGGACCATCGTACCGTCATCCAGGACTTCTATGGCGTCACGACGTCCTTCAACAAGGCGACCATCAAGCAGGGCGTGACCGTCCTGGCGCAGGAAGAGGGGGCGCCGTGGGCCAAGTACATCCACGGCGATTACGGCAAGGGGTCGTGGACCTATCTCGGCGGCCACGACCCGGAAGATCCGCAACACAACATCGGGGCCGCCCCCACGGACCTCTCGCTGCACCCGACGTCGCCGGGCTACCGGCTGATCCTCAACAACGTGCTGTTTCCGGCGGCGAAGAAGAAGCCGCTGAAGACGTAGCCGGGGACCCGGAGGCGGGGGACGGGATCGCGACGCCGCGACAGGGACACCGTTCGCGCCGGGTCACCCCCCGGCGTTCGGCGCCCCCGCTACATTCCGGCATGCCGCCGGAGAGACCCGAAGGGAGGATTTCGCCTAACGCCGCCGCCGCCGTGCGGGCGGCCATCCGGCTGGCGGGGGGACGCGAGGTGTGCTTCGTCTGCACGGTGGACGAGCGCGACGTCATCGCGTCGGCGCGGGTCGTGGCGCGGGGCGACGTCACCTCCGTCCTCGCGCTCCCCGGATTCGCGCAGCGCGGCGAGCTCCTCCTGCACAACCACCCGTCCGGGAACCTCGCGCCGTCCGGCCCTGACCTCGACATCGCGGCGCGCATGCACGACGCCGGAGTGGGCTTCGCCATCGTCGACAACGATGCCCGCGAGGTCTACGTGGTGGTCGAGGTCCCGCGCGCCCGGCGGCGCTCGCCCCTCGACCTGCAGGCGGTCGAGGCGGTGCTGGGGGCGGGTGGCGCGGTGGCGCGGCTGCACCAGCGCTACGAGGACCGCGCCAGCCAGCGCGGCTTCGCCCGCACCATCGCCCGGCTCTACAACGGGGGCGGGATCGGCGTGCTCGAGGCGGGGACGGGGGTCGGCAAGTCGTTAGGCTACCTGGTCCCGGCGCTGCGCTGGGCGGCGCAGAACGGCGAGCGTACCGTCATCTCCACCAACACGATCAACCTCCAGGAACAGCTGGTCGGCAAGGACCTCCCGTTCCTCGCCCGGGCCCTCGACGACCAGCCGGTGCGCTACGCCCTCCTCAAGGGGTGGCACAACTACCTCTGCCTGCACCGGCTGGACCAGGCGCGAGGCGCCGGCGCGACGCTCTTCGATGCAGGGGCGGCGTCGGAGCTGGAGGCGCTGGCCAAGTGGGCCGAGCGGACGGGGGACGGGAGCCTGAGCGACCTGGCCGTCCCACCGAAGCCCGACGTCTGGGACGAGGTGGCGGCCGAGCCCGACCTCTGCCTGCGGCTGCAATGCCCGCACTTCGACCGCTGCTTCCTCTTCGCCGCCCGCCGGCAGGCGGCGCAGGCCGACGTGATCGTCGTCAACCACCACTTGCTCCTGGCGGATCTCGCCGTCCGGCGCGCCTCGCAGAAATGGGACGACGCCGCGGTCCTCCCCCCGTACTCGCGGCTGGTCGTGGACGAGGGACACCACCTCGAGGATGCCGCGGCCAGCCACCTCGGGGCCACCGCCACGCGCCGCGGGCTGCAGCGCCTCTTTGGACGCCTGGAGCGCCGCGGCAAGGGGCTCCTCCCCACCCTCGCGGCGCGCCTGGGCGCGCGGAAGGACCTGCTCAGCGTGGCCTCGCTCGACCTCGTGCACGCGCGCCTCTTTCCGTCGGCCGTCGCCGCCCGTGAGAAGGGCGGGGCGGTCTTCGACCTGCTCGACGGGGTGACGCAGGAGGCGCGCACGCCGGTATATCGACTCACCGACCAGTTCGCCGAGCACCCGGTATGGCGCGCAGGGCTCCGCGTGGCACTCGAGGACCTGCTGCGCGAGCTCGCCCTCCTGGGCGAAAACCTGCGCCTGGTGCGCGAGCGGCTGGAGACCGACGAGCAGGCGCTGGAGGCGCACGCTCCCCTCCTGGGCGAATTGCGCGGCGTGACGCGACGCCTGGAGAACGCCGGCGAGGCGCTGCGCCAGGGGCTCACCCCATCGGGACGGGGAGAGACGGTGCGCTGGCTCGAGGTGCGCGGCAAGGAGCGCAACCTCGCCGTCACCAGCGTCCCCCTCGACCTCGCCCCGATTCTCCGCGAAGACCTCTTCGCCCGCCTGGAAACCGCGATCGTCACCAGCGCCACGCTCTCGACCGACGGGAAGTTCGACTTCATCCGGACCCGCCTCGGGCTCACCGAGAGCGAAGTGGAGCCCGAGGTGCAGGTGTTCCCGTCCCCGTTCGACTACGCCACACAGGCCATGCTGGCCATCCCCACCGACACGGCGCCCCCCAACGTGGATCCGCGCGGGCACTTCGAGGCCGTGGTCGAGGCGATCGCGGTCACGGCCGGGGCGGCAGGGGGAGGCGTCTTCGCTCTCTTCACCTCACACCGCGACGTGCGCGAGGCCGCGCTCGTGCTGCGCGAACGAGCCCTGGACCAGCGATTCCCCCTGATGGTCCATGGCGAAGATGCGCGCGATTCGCTCCTCCGCCGGTTCCGCGACGCCGGCGATGCGATCCTTGTCGGGACCGCGTCGTTCTGGGAAGGGGTCGACGTACCGGGCGAAGCGCTGCGCGCCCTGGTCCTGAGCAAGCTCCCATTCAAGGTCCCGACCGAGCCGCTCACCGCGGCCCACTGCGAGGCCATCGAGGCGCGAGGGGGCGACCCGTTTCGCGAGTACATGATCCCTCATGCGGCACTGCGCCTCAAGCAGGGGTTCGGCCGCCTGATCCGCTCGGCCAGCGACCAGGGCGTCGTGGTACTGATGGACCCGCGCGCCGCGTCCAAGGCCTTCGGCCGCGAGCTCGTGGAGGGGCTCCCCCCGGCTCGCCGGGTCATCGCCCCGTGGTCGGAGGTAGCCCGCGAGATCGCCCGCTTCTACCGCCCCGTCCCCTCCGCCCACGCGCGCGCGACGAGCGTCGGCGGGGCGCGTTCAGCCAAGCGACACCGGTGACCGGACGGTAGTTTTGAGAGGCAACGCCCGCTTCTCGCCTTCTCGCCTTCTCGCCTTCTCGTCTTCTCGTCTTCTCGTCTTCTCAGAGAAATGTCCCGTCCGTCCAAGATCGTCTGCATCGGCCGCAACTACGCCGAGCATGCCCGGGAGCTCGGCAACGACGTCCCGACCGAGCCGCTGTTCTTCCTGAAGCCACCGTCGTCGCTCATCGGCGATGGTGAGGCGATCGTCCTCCCCCCGCAGTCCGAGCGCGTCGAGTTCGAGGGAGAGATCGCGGTGGTCATCGGCAAGGCGCTCCGGAACGCCTCGGAGGCGAAGGCGCTCGAGGCGATTGCTGGCGTCGTCGCGCTCAACGACGTCACGGCCCGCGACCTGCAACGCAAGGACTCGCAGTGGACGCGGGCCAAGGGGTACGACACCTTCTGCGCCGTGGGAACGCCCAGGCTCGGGACGTTCGACTTCGGGGCGCTGGAGCTCGTCACCCGGGTGAACGGGGTCGAACGGCAACGGGCGCGGGGCTCGGACATGGTGTTCTCCGTCCCGTTCCTCGTGTCGTACGTCTCGCAGGTGATGACGCTGGAGCCCGGCGACCTCGTGGCCACCGGGACGCCGGCGGGGGTCGGCCCGCTCGCGCCTGGCGATGTCGTGGAAGTGGAGATCCTGGGGGTCAGCTCCGTCAGGAACCCGGTCGCCTGACCTCCCGGCCCGGGCGGCAACACTTGTCGCCGGAAACCCGTTGACCCGGCAGGGTTACCAAGGAGAGACGCCCACGCAGGTGCGTCGCTCGCACGCCCCTCGATCCTCACCCGACGATGCTGACACTCGACAAGCGGCACAACCGAAGCGAGCCCGGCGCGGGCGCCGGGCGTTCGGCGCGTGCCGCCCTGGTCTCGGTGGTGGTGCACGTCGTCCTGGTGATGGCCCTGATCGAGGCGCTGCATTCGACCGGGGCGATCCAGCGCATCTTCGTGCGCGAGTTCATCGTGGAGCCGCCGCGTGAACGGCTCCGCTTCCTGACCGTCACCCCCCCCCGCACCACGCCCGCGACGGAGGTACCCAGCGCGGTGGCGGCTCCGGCTCCCGTCGGCGGAGCCCCGCGCGCGGGCGCGACCATGGGGAGTGGCGCCGGAGCCCCCGGGGTCCCGGCGCTTCCCTTGGCGGCGCCCAAGGAGGTGCCGGCGAGCATCCCACCGCCGGCGGCGGCAGGCTTCGACGTCAACGCGGGGACCCCGGCCGGGGGGCCGCTCGCGAGCGGGCGTGGGGCGGTGAAGGGGCTGCAGCCCGGCTATGTGGACCCGCGCCTCTGGCCCGGGGCGCCGGCGCTGGTCTACGCCCCCAAGACCGACGAGGAGCGGCTCGACTCGGCGGTGGTCACGAGCATCATGCGCTACCGCGATTCGGTGCTGGCCAATACCCACTCGCCTAACAAGTACGAGCGTGGCGACTGGACGTACGAGACCAAGGGGGGGGAGAAGTACGGGATCGACCAGCAGTACATCCGCCTCGGGAAGTTCTCGATCCCGACGGCGCTGCTCGGGCTCCTCCCGATGAACCGGATGCAGGGGAACCCGATCGAGAACGACCGGCAGGCGCGCCTGGCGGCCATGCGCGCGGACATCATGCGCGGCGCGCAGGCGGCGATGAACGAGGAGGAGTTCCGCCAGGCCGTGAAGAAGATCCGCGATCGCAAGGACAAGGAGCGCAGGGAAGCCGAGGCGCGGAAGAAGACGGAGAGCAAGACGATCTCCGGGCGCTAGGGCGGCGGTGCCCTACCCGTCGGCCCCCTCCACCTCGGGCTCGTCGTGCCAGGTGCGGAAGACGGCGGAGACGACGCCCAGGACGGAGAAGTCGTCGCTGGGGCCGAGGAAGATCTCGCGCGGTTCCCCGTTGGTGGCGGCGAGCGACAGCACGGCCCCCTGTCGCGCCACGATGCGCACCAGGACGTGCGCGCCGACGCGCGCCGCCACCAGGTCGCCCTCGCGGGCGCGGGTGGAGGGGCTCACCAGCAGCCAGTCGCCGTCGTGCACGCCGCGGGCCATCATGGCCTCGCCGCCGTGGCGGAGAAAGAACGCGTCGTCGGTGGGGACGAACGAGCGGTCCATCGCCACCCAGCGCTCGCGGTTCTCCTCCGTGAGGTACGGTTCCACCGGGTTCACGCGGGCGTAGAGCGGGACGGGTTGCACCTGCCCCATCGACGACCAGCCCACGATGCGCACCCCGCGCGAGCGTGCCCCCTCGCGCTCGATGAACCCCTTGTCGGCCAGCGACTGGAGCACCTCCGCCACCGTCTTGGTCGACTTGATGCGAAAGCGCCGCCCGATCTCCCGGACGCTGGGCTGGTAGGTGTTCTCGGCCAGGAAGTCCAGGAGGTAGTGGTAGACGCGCCGCTCGAGCGGGGTCAGGGGATCGTTCATCCCGCGGGGGCGGTGAGGTGCGCCACGGCGGCGTCGAGCCGTGCAAGCGAGCGGTCGCGCCCGATGGCGAGGAGGACGTCGAAGATCCCCGGGGTGGCGGCGACGCCGGTGAGGGCGA
This sequence comes from Gemmatimonadetes bacterium SCN 70-22, assembly GCA_001724275.1. Lineage (NCBI taxonomy): Bacteria > Pseudomonadati > Gemmatimonadota > Gemmatimonadetes bacterium SCN 70-22. The sequence goes on along the minus strand of MEDZ01000015.1, from coordinate 70,690 downwards.
CGCGCATGGGCTGGAAGATCTTTCCCGCGCCCACGCCCCGCGCCTCGCCTAACGCGCGCAGCGACTCCTCCATCGCCTGCGCCTCCCACGGCGCGGCCGCGAGCCGGTCATGCACGGCCTGCAGCAGCTCGGCCGTCGCCAGGCGATCCTTCCACTGTTTGGCGACCGCCTCCGGCTGGTAGGCGACGGCGTCGAGGAAGTACGGGCGGCACTGCTCCACCAGCTCGGTGACCGTGCGGGCGCGCACACGCAGGAGCTCGAGGAGGCGCCGCCACCAGTCGCGCCGCGCCTCGAGCTCCTCGCCGGTGGTGAGCCCCTCCTGCACGAGGAAGGGGCGCAGGTAGGCATCCAGCGCCTCGATGGGCGCCTGGGCCAGGTGCTGCCCGTTCATCCACTCGAGCTTCCTGGTGTCGAAGACCGCCGCCTTCTTGAGGAGCCCCTCGGCGGAGAAGGCCTCGATGAGTTCGGCGCGCGTCATCACCTCGCGGTCGCCACCCGGCGACCAGCCGAGCAGGGCGAGGAAGTTGCACATCGCGTCGGGGAGTATGCCGAGCGCCCCGTAGTCGCCCACCGCGGTGGCGCCGTGGCGCTTGGAGAGCTTCTTCCCGTCGCCCCCGAGGATCATGGGCAGGTGGGCGAACGTGGGGAGGGAGGCGCCTAACGCCTGATACAGGAGGATCTGCTTGGGCGTGTTGGAGATGTGATCGTCTCCGCGCATGACGAGGGTGATCGCCATCGCGATGTCGTCGGAGACGACGGCGAGGTTGTAGATCGGCGTTCCGTCGGAGCGCAGGATGATGAAGTCATCGAGGTCCTTGTTGGGGAACTCGATGGGGCCGTGCACGAGGTCGTCCCACCCCGTCACGCCCTCGGGGACGCGAAAGCGGATGGTGTACGGATCGCCGCGTTCCAGCCGTGCCGCGACCTCGTCCGGCGGCAGCTCCGCCAGGCGCCGGTCGAAGCGGAAGGGCACGCCACGCGACTCGGCCTCCGCGCGCATCCGGTCGAGCGCCTCGGCGGTCGTGAAGTCGCGGTAGGCTGCCCCCGAGTCCAGGAGGCGGTGCGCATCGCGCTGGTGCCGCGCCACGTTGGCGCCCTGGAAGACGACCTCCTCGTCCCAGTCGAGCCCCAGCCAGGTGAGGCCGTCGAAGATGGCGCGCGTGCTCTCCTCGGTGCTGCGGGCGCGGTCCGTGTCCTCGATTCGGAGGAGGAACTTCCCTCCCGTCTTCCTGGCGTACAGCCAGTTGAAGAGGGCGGTCCGTGCCCCCCCGACGTGAAGGTACCCGGTGGGGGAGGGAGCGAATCGGAGGCGTGGAGGCGTCGTCACGCGATGGGTGATGCGGAGATGGCGGAAGGGCGTCGCCAGCCGCCCCCGCGTGAGGCGTCGGCCGACGTGCGCCAAACGGGCGACGGGAGACGAGAGACGTTTCCGTCTCCCGTCTCCCGTCTCACTTCTGGTGTTGTCGAGCGGAGACGGAGGGATTCGAACCCTCGATACAGGTTGACCCCGTATGCCGGTTTAGCAAACCGGTGCCTTCAGCCTCTCGGCCACGTCTCCAGGATGTCTTGCGGTGTCTTGCCGGACCGGGAGGATGTTAGTCCGGGTCCGGGGGGGCGTCAACGGATCGGCGTCGACCCGTGAGCCATGTCGATCCGTGTCAGCACCGCAGCGGAGGGCGAGGGATTCGAACCCCCAAGTCCTTGCGGACGCCGGTTTTCAAGACCGGTGCAATAGCCATTCTGCCAGCCCTCCCAACCCAAGCAAGATGGTCGCCCAGCGCGCCGGGTTCAACCGCGGGCGCTGGGCGGCCACTTCCGGCCGATGAGCGGAGCCCTACTTCCGGGCGATCGACTCCTTCGGTGCCACGTCGAGCGGGACGACGGGGCGCGTGTCACCGGGCGGGGTGGCGCCGGGGATGTTGTCGAAGTTGAAGAACTCCGCGATCCGCGTGGCCTGCGCAATCTGCTTGGCCCCCGCGAGCGCCTTGCTGGCCCCGGCGGTGTCGCCCGTCACCTGCAACGCGTCGTACATCATGAAGCCGGTGGAGACGTAGAGCGCCGGGATGCCGACCGAGGCCTTGTCGGGCCACCCATTCTTGGCGATGAACGCCTGCGGCGCCGTGAACACGTTCTCCCACAGCTGCTTCGAGCGCTGGACGTCCACGAACCCCTCGCCCGGGACGATCAGTGTGTCGGGCGACTGCGTGGGGACGTGCGTTAGGAGCTTGCGGGCCAGCCCCTGCGTGATCAGGTACTGCTCGAGCCCAAGCTCGCGCCCGTAACTCCCCGCGGTGCGGGAGAAGTAGATGGGGCGCCCCGGGTTGTCCTTCACCATCTGCAGCACGAAGTAGTCGGCGCGCGTCAGGAGGCGCGGCGCGATCTTCGTGCGGATCCCGTGCGCCTCGAACAGCACCGAGTCGCGCAGCTCGAAGTACAGCGGGATCGAATCCGCCTGGTCCATGGTGAGATGCACCGGCGGCCCGGACGGCTTGGTCCAGTTGCCCCCCTTGTAGATGGCGGGCCCCTTGGCCTCGTCGTACTCCCGCACCGGGTTGCGGATCAGCTGGCGCGTGTACCAGTCGGTGTTGAGCAGCGACGTGTTGGCGACGATCACGTCCCTGCGAATCCCCTCCACCTCCTGCGCGTACCACAGCGGGAAGGTGTCGTTGTCGCCGACGGTGACCAGGATCCCGTACGGCTCCACCGAGTTGAGGAGGTCGTGGGCGAAGTTGGCGGTCGTCAGGTCACCGCGGCGGGTCGACGGGCCCCAGTTGCCGACCAGCGGGACGAATGCCAGCGCCAGCACCGGCGAGGCGAGGAGCCAGCTGCGCTTCTTCGGGAGGTCGAGGGAGTCCTTGCCCAGCTTGACCTGCTCGCTTCCGATGAGCGCCGCGATCGATTCCCAGACGAACGCCAGTCCCAGCGCGGCCCACACGGACCACGCCGAGAAGCTCCACAGGTAGAAGTAGTCGCGGTCGCGCACCTCGCGTTCTATGGAGTCGCCGAGTTCCGGTGCCTGCGAGTAGCCATACCGGAAGTTGAGGTACTTGATGAGGGCCAGCGTCATCGTGAACATCAGCGGCCCGAAGAACCAGAACGACTGGCGATCGCGCTTCCAGTGCACCCAGCCGCCGAAGAGGCCGAGGACGAGGAAGAGCGAGGCGAGGACCGCCTGCAGCGTCTGGTGCTCGCCGTACGGATCGCGCAGCCACTGCCACTTGAAGTACATCCAGTACATCCCGATCTGGGCGGGATAGACGCGGCTCGGATCGTTGGGATCCGGGGCGCCGTACTGGCCGCGATTGAAGTTGTAGACGAAGCGGTCCCACGTGACCTTGTCGAACGTGCACTTCACCGTCAGTTCCGTCGTGCACGCCGTCGGTTCTCCCTCGGCGATGGCGGGGAAGTGCGCGGCACGAATCGGCTGCGTGGCGAACGGCGTCATCCCGAACAGCACGGCCCCGACGCAGGCCAGCAGGAGCTTCCAGCGCAGGATCGTCCTGGGGCGCCGCACCATCACGGCAAAGGCGACGGCGGGGGCGGCGAGGAAGCCGGCCATGTGGTTCGAGAAGCCGAGGCCGAGCAGGTAGGCGATGAGGACGAGGAGCTTGTCCGACTTGGGACCATCCGGGTCGTCACACCAGCGGACCGTGAGCCAGGCGACGAGCGCCACGCCGATGAGGGCGACGGTGTAGACCTTCTCGTTGACGACCGACTGCGACCAGACGGTGAAGGCCGTCGCGCCGATGAGCGCGGCGAGCCCCCCGCCAACGATCCGCTGCCACCGCTCGCTGAACCAGCTCACCAGGACGCGCTCGGTGATGAGGAACCACATCGCCGCCGACGCCGCACTGCACAGCGCCGCCAGGATGTTCACGCGCATGGCGACGGTGGGGGCGATCGGGAAGATCGCGAAGACACGCCCCAGCAGGACGAACAGCGGATTCCCCGGCGGGTGCGGGAGCCCCAGGATGTACGCGGCCGCGATGTACTCGCTCGTGTCCCACATGGCCGTCGACGGGCCGATGGTGAGCATGTACAGCGTGAATACCAGGACGCCGGCAATCGCCGCGGCCAGGTAGGACGGACGGTAGTCGAGCTCAGTCTGCGACATGCGGAGAGGACGAGAAGACGAGAAGACGAGAAGTCGAGAGCACGGGAAGACGAGAACACGAGGACCGCGGCTTCCGTCTCGAGCACCCGACGAGCAGGGGAGCGCTGCCCGGTCCGGGCGGATTTCCGCTCCATATGTAGCCGCGAAGGATACGCATGGGCGACGGGGCATGGAAGCCATTGGCAAAGCGGCTCATCGCTGCCGAATCGCGCTGGCCAATTGAGAGGCTCGAAAGTTCGGAACGGCTAGGGTCAACGTGCCTTCGTCGTTCGAGGTGGCTCACGGGTTCGTAACTCATTCCGCCCATTCTTCCGTTCCTGACCGGCTCTCGAGCGAATGCCGTCATGGTGCGAACCACGCCGGTGAGAATGGCGTCTTCGCTCTCGCCCAAGCGCTCGTGGCAGCACGCTCGATGCAGTGGCGAAGAGCTGACGAGCGGCGTGTTGATCCGATTGACCGGAATTCGCTGACACGGGTGGGATCGGGTTGACGCTTCTGGGGTAGACTCGCATGTTATTAGCGTCAAGCGACCTTGCAAAAGACGCAAACGGTACTTCGCCAGACGGGAGGACGGGATGAGGAGAATGGCATTGGTGGTCGGCCTAGCGTCGGTGTTCGGTTGCTCTGAAGATCCAACTGCGGTGCGTCAGGTCGCGCTGCCGCGCGAGTCGGTGGCGCGTGGCACGCAGAACTCTGTCGCGGCGTTGCTGGGCAAGGTCGAACGTGTCGAGACGCGAGACGAGGAACTGCTTGCAATAGCGCGAGCCGCGCCAGGGTTTGCTGGCTTCGCAACCGCTGACGGCGGTCGAATCGTCGTATCCGCTACCAAGCAGGCTGATCGAGAACTCGTACTTCGAACGGCGGTCGCCTTCCTCACTCCACGGCTTGGCACGCAGCTCGAACGGGAAGCGCTTGCGTTCGCGACCGTACGAGAGGTGGATTTCGACTTCGTCCAGTTGTATGACGCATACCAGGCGCTTCGAGTCGTGGGCAGTGATCCGGGGTTCACCTCGAGCGACATCGACGAGATGCGCAATAGAATCGTGATTGGTGGTCGGGATTCTGCGGCCGTCAGTCGCATTCAGTCGGTCGCTGCGAAGGTGTCGATTTCGCCGGAATTGTTCTCGGTCGAGATTCGGCCGCCAGCATACGTCTCACTCACGAACCAGGATCAAATTCGGCCGATTCTGGCTGGTACGCAGATCATGACACCGTCCGGCGGGATTTGCACCATGGGACCAGTGCTCCACACCTCAACAGCTAATGGCGTAGACTCGTCGGAGACGTTCTTTGCAACGAACGCGCACTGCACTGATCAGTTCGGCTATGTCGATAGCGCGCAGTTCGGACAGTCGCTCGCGACGAGTCTAGTCGGCGTGGAGGTTTACGACCCCCCACTATTCGACAACTCCAGCAATTCGCAATGCGATTCGGGTAGGCTCTGTAGGTATAGCGACGCAGCTCTAGTACGTGTGAACGCTGGTATCCTTCGACAGTTTGGACAGATCGCGCGAACGCGCTCATCCAGCGACCTGACTTTGAAGTCCAACTATGTGATTCAGGGAGAGACACCATACTACTTCGTCGGGCTGGCGATGCTGTACAAGACCGGTCGTACCACTGGAACCTCCTTCGGGACGTCAGTCCAGTCTTGCGTCCGGGTTCGGCAGTACTTCTCGAACGGTGTAGACACCGGTCGAGACATGCTGTGTCAAGACCAGGCGCAAGTACTCAGCGGACCTGGCGACAGCGGTTCTCCCGTCTTCTCCTCCCTGAATACACAGACTACCAACGTCACGCTCCACGGCATGCTTTGGGGGCGGGGGTACTCGGTGTTTCCGAGTTCGGGAACCGTGTACATGACCTTCAGCCCGATCAATCTCGTGTATGCCGAACTCAATGGTCACTTCGGCTGGACTCGGTATCTCACGAGCCTGCGATAGCACGCATGTAAATGGACGACCACAGCGCGCTTCTCACTGGCACTTCTACCATTCGGACGTCGACCATGAGTACACAGAGTGCTCCGTCGTCGCTAACACAGGTCCTGACGATAGCGACGCTCCTGATCCTGTTCTCCGCTTGCGGTTCCTCTCCTACGGGAGCCTCACTCGAGGGGCACTATGTGCTGCAGTCAGTCAATGGATTAGCGCTGCCGGCGCGAGTGAGTCCGATGGCAAGCACCGTCGTAGACTCGGGCGTACTAGTGCTCGAGAGTGGGCATCGTTACTCGCTGTTGCTCTTCTCGAGAACGTCCACAGAGTCGGGTGGAGAACGACAGCAGAGTGAGACCCATGGATTGGTGCGGCCGAGTGCGTCAACGCGCGAGTTCCGTCTCGTGCCGCAGAATCTTGAGTCCGACATTTCGGGAGTAATGGTCATGGAGACGATGGAAGCGCCGAAGCGAATTCGCCTTCTCGGGAACTTGGAGAGTTCGTTCGAGTTTCTCAGGAGGTAGCTGGCAAGTTCCAGGCGCGAGGAGTCATTCGACGTGTCTCGCTGCTCTTGAGTCCTCTCGGTGCTCCCGGCGAGGCGGAGCCTCGATGCAGTGGAGTCAACGCTGGTGATCTCGAAGGATAAATTGCGGTTGAGCGGCGCGATGAAATTACTAGTGGCGCGTAAGTGAAATGTGGATAGCATCGATCTTGCATGAGCGGCCGGTATGTGTCATCGTGCCATGGACCTCGTGCTCTCCGACGTCGAGCGCGCCGAACTCGAGCGGCTGCTCCGTCAAACGACGCTCAGTCCAGACATCGCCAAGCGCATCCGGGGCGTGCTGCCGCTCGGCGACGGCGCGTCCTACTCCTCCATCGGCGGCGCGCTCGCGTGTACGGATCGGTTCATCGCGGCCTGGAAGCGTCGCTATGTCCAGGGGGGCGTGCTCGCCCTGGGCGATGCCCCGCGGGCCGGGCGGGGACATGGCTTGTCGGCCGCGCTGGAGGCGAAGATCGTGCGCCTGACGGTGCAGGCCGCGCCGCCCGTCCCCCCCTGACCCACTGGTCGAGTCGCCGCCTGGCGGCCCGGCTGGGGCTCGCCCACACCACCATCGCGGCGGTGTGGAAGCGGCACGGCTTGCGGCCGCATCGGCTGGAGCGCTACAAGGCGAGCCCGGATCCCGACTTCGAGACCAAAGCCGCCGACATCATCGGCCTCTACCTCGAGCCGCCGCAGCATGCCGTGTTGTTCTGCATCGATGAGAAGACCGCGATCCAAGCGTTGGATCGCACCGATCCCCGGCTCCAGCTCTCGCCCGGCCGTGCCGAGCGACACGGCTTCGAGTCCGTGCGGCATGGCACCCTGTCGTTGTACGCGGCGCTCGAGGTGGCCACCGGCCGCGTGGAAGGGCGCACCGCGGCGCGCCCCACACGAGCACGGAATTCGTGGCGTTCCTCGACCAGGTCTGGGCGGCGGCGCCCAAGCGGAAGCCGCTCCACTTCATCGTCGACAACCTGTCCGCCCACAAGACCAAGGCGGTGCAGGCGTGGCTCGACGCCCACCCGCACGTCACGATGCACTACACGCCCACGTACAGCAGTTGGCTCAACTAGGTGGAGAGCTGGTTCGCACGCATCGAACGCGACTGCATCGCGCGCGGGATCTTCACCTCGACCACGGACCTCAAGCGGAAACTGCTGCAGTACATCAAACTGCATAACACCACCTGTCAGCCGTTTGTGTGGCGCTACCGCGACCCCACGCGACGCATGCGTGCTACATCTATTTCAACTACGTCCCACTAGTGCCTGAACAGCCGCTGCCCCGAGAAGACCATGGCGATCCCCTTCTCCTCGGCGGCGGCGATCACCTCGGCATCGCGCACCGAGCCGCCCGGCTGCACGATGGCCGTCACCCCCGCCTCGGCCACCTGGTCGATGGAGTCGCGGAAGGGAAAGAAGGCGTCGGAGCCGAGCGCCGCGCCGGTGGTCTCGTGGCCGATGGTCCGGGCCTTGTGGACCGCCATGAACGAGGCGTCGACGCGTGACATCTGCCCGGCGCCGATCCCGATCGTCGCGCCGTCGCGCGCCAGGACGATCGCGTTCGACTTCACCGAGCTCACGGCGCGCCAGGCGAAGAGGAGGTCGGCGTGCTCCCGGGGGGTGGGGGCGCGGCGCGTGACGATCTTCCAGTCGGCATCGCCTAACGAGGTGGGCGGGCGATCCTGCACCAGGAACCCCCCGCGCACCCGCTTGAAGTCCTGGGCGCCGGGGCGCCAGCGCGCCGTCCCCTCCAGCACGCGCAGGTTCTTCTTCCGGCCGAGGATCTCCACCGCCTCCTCGCTGAAGGCGGGGGCGACGATGCATTCGACGAAGAGCGAGGCGATTGCCTCGGCCGCCGCCTGGTCCACCGGGACGGTGAACGAGACGACGCTCCCGAAGGCCGAGACCGGGTCGCAGGCGAGCGCCTTGCGGTAGGCGTCCAGCGCCGAGTCGCCGACGGCGAGCCCGCACGGAGTGGTGTGCTTGATGATGGCACAGCACGGCTGGTCGCCGAACGGGTCGCTGGCGAGGAGCGCGCCCTCGAGGTCCAGGAGGTTGTTGAACGAGAGCTCCTTCCCCCCCTTCTGGACGAGCCCGGCCAACCCGTCACCCGACCGCTCGATGTAGAAGGCCGCCGCCTGCCCGGGGTTCTCCCCGTAGCGCAGCGACTGCTTGCGCTCCAGCGCGACCGGGAGCGTGTCGGGGAAGCGGTCGCCGCGCTGCTGGGCGAACCAACTGGTGATGGCGGCGTCGTAGGCGGCGGTGTGGGCATACACCTTCTCGGCCAGGCGCCGGCGGAGCGTGGCGTCGTCCGTGCCCGACTGGATGGCTTCGAGCACCGGGGCGTAGTCGGCCGGGTCGACCAGCACCCAGACCGACGCGAAGTTCTTGGCTGCCGAGCGGAGCATCGAGGGGCCGCCGATGTCGATGTTCTCGATCACCTCGTCGGGGTGGACCCCGGGGCGGGCGGCCGTCTCGCGGAAGGGGTACAGGTTGACGCAGACGAGGTCGATGGGGGCGATGTCGTGCTCGGCGATCGCCGCCATGTGCTCGGGCAGGTCGCGACGGGCCAGGAGGGCGCCGTGCACCGTCGGGTGCAACGTCTTCACGCGGCCGTCGAGCATCTCGGGAAAGCGGGTGACCTCGGCGATGTCGCGCACGGCGAGGCCGGCGTCGCGAATGGCGCGCGCGGTCCCCCCGGTGGAAACGAGGTCCCACCCCGCGGTGACGAGGGCGCGGGCGAAGTCGACGAGTCCCGACTTGTCGGAAACGGAGAGCAGGGCAGTGGGCATTCTGCGGGCGGTACGAGCTGGGCGGAGGACGATGGGCGGAAGGGTCGGGCGGCGCGGGGAGCGCGGGGAGCGTGGGCGCCGCGGGAGGCGGCGCCGGTGCCCGCGCGCGCCCGACCCGCCCGAAAGCTAACCGAGGATCGCCCGAATGCCCTCGACCGTGGCGCCCGGGGTGTCGCTGAGCGCGAACCGGGATGGGGCCACGCGCCCTTCCCCCCCGACCACCCGGCCGTCATCGCCTAACGATATGTCCCCCGAGGCGACGTGCTGCACCACCCGCGGGTACAGCGCGTGCTCCACCTCCAGCACCCGCTGCGCCAGCGCCGCGGCCGTGTCGTGCGGGAAGACGGGGACGGGCCACTGGGCGATGATGGGGCCGTGGTCGTACACCTCGTCCACGAAGTGCACGGTGGCGCCCGTCACGCGAGCCCCGCGGGCGATCACCGCCTCGTGGACGTGGTGCCCGTACATCCCTTCCCCCCCGAACGCGGGGAGGAGGGCAGGGTGGATGTTGACCATCCGCCCGCGAAAGGCGCGCGTCACCTCGGCCGGGACGAAGCGCAGGTAGCCGGCCAGCACCACCAGGTCGATCGCGTGTTCCTGCAGGAGCGAGAGGAGACCGCTGGTACGGAGCGCCTTGTCCATGGCCACCGCGGTAACCCCCGCGGCGCGTCCCCGCTCGAGCGCACCGGCGGCTCCCCGGTCGCTGGCGACGAGGACGACATCGCCCGGGCGCTCCTCGCCCAGGGTCGCGAAGTGCTGCAGGATGGACTGGAGGTTCGACCCGCCCCCGGAGGCGAGCACCGCGATCCGCTTGTGCATGGCGCCGCATTGTACCCACGCGGCGCTCGCGGAGTAAGGGCAGTGTGGGGGTACGATGCGGCGCTGCTCAGCGCGCCAGCGTGGCCAGCCAGTGGGTGACCGCTTCGCCCAGCGAGTGCATCACGCGGGCGTGCGTGCGGGCCCAGTAGACGTCGTTGGGAGGGGTCTCGTTGGACGGGACGAGGATCCCCATTCCGCCGAGCTCCGTGGCCGGCTCGATGTCGCGACGACGGTCTCCCACGAAGAGCGACCGCTCCAACGAGATGTCCTGCTCCCTGGCCGCCCGCAGGTACAGCCCGGTCGCCGGCTTGCGGCAGTCGCACGGGCCGGAGACGCTGGGGTGGTGCGGACAGTGGTAGGACGCGTCGATCCGTGCCCCTCGTTCGGCGAGGAGGGCGTCGAGTCGCTGCCGCGTCGCCTCGTATTGCGCCTCGGTCAGGAGCCCCTGCGCGATCCCGCTCTGGTTGGTGATCACGATTGCGAGGTGGCCCGCCTCGTTGATGGCGGACACCGGCTCGGCGACCCCTGGGAGGAGGTGCACGCCGTCGGGATCGGCGAGGTAGTGGGCGTCCTCGATCAGCGTTCCGTCGCGGTCGAGGAAGGCGGCAGGGCGCGCCGTCATGGCGCGCACGCGCCGATGATGGCGCGACGGAGATGGAGGTCGAGCGCGGCCGGGACGGAGCGGAGGTCGAGGTGAAGCCGGTCGCGCTCGATGCGTCCAACCACGGGTTCCGTCCCGCGACGCAGCTGGCGATCGCGCGCCAGCGCATCGCCCTGGAGCGCGACGGCCCACGACGGAATGCGCGCCGCCGGGAAGGCGCCGCCGCCCACGGTGGCCTCGGCAGGGACGACGTCGCAGGGGATCCCGGCGGCGCGGAGGGCGTCACCCAACGATTCCGACCGCGCGCGGATGTCGTCGGCCGGTGCCGTCAGCATCGCCAGCACCGGGACTTCGCGCATGGCGGCGGCAGGGTCGCGATACAGCACCAGCGTGGCCTCGAGCGCGGCGAGGGTGAGCTTGTCCACCCGAAGGGCGCGGCAGAGCGGGTTGCGCCGGCAGGCGTCGACCGCCTCGGCGCGCCCGACGATGATGCCGGCCTGCGGCCCGCCGAGGAGCTTGTCGCCGCTCATCATGGTCAGCGTGGCGCCGTCGCGCACGCCGTCGCGCGCCACGGGCTCGCCCGCCAGGCCATGCGCGGACAGGTCGACCATCAGCCCGCTCCCGAAGTCGTAGAGCAGGGGGACGCCGTGCGTGCCGGCCACCGGGGCGAGGTCGCGCACCGTCGCCTCGGCGACGAAGCCGGTGATCTCGAAGTTGGAGCGGTGCACCTTGACCAGGGCCCCGGTCGCGGTGCCTAACGCGGCGCGATAGTCGTCGACGTGCGTGCGGTTGGTCGTCCCCACCTCGTGCAGCGCGGCGCCGCTCCGCGCCATGATCTCCGGGACGCGGAAGCTCCCCCCGATCTCGACCAGCTCGCCCCGGGACACGATCGCTTCGCGGTCGCGGGCGAAGGTGTTGAGCGCCAGGACGAGCGCCGCCGCGCAGTTGTTGACGACGATCGCATCCTCGGCGCCGGTCAGCTCGCACAGGAGGGCGACGCAGTGCGCGTATCGCGACCCGCGCCGCCCCTCGGCAATGTCGTACTCGAGGTTGCACGCGCCCGCGGCCGTCCCGTTGATGGCCTCGAGGGCGGCGTGGGCCAGCGGGGCGCGCCCGAGGTTGGTATGGAGGACGACACCGGTCGCGTTGAACACCGCGCGGAGCGACGGCTGCTGCAGGGCGTGCAGTACCTCCGCGATGCGTGCCACCCATCCCGCCTCGTCGGACGGGACAGGAGTGCGCCCCTCGCGCACGTCGGCCACCGCGCGCCGGGCCGCCTCCGCGAGGAGCGCGCGTGGGGCGCCTTCCCCGAGCGCCTGCACCCCTCGGCGCGCCAGGAGGACGCCGATGGCGGGGAGGGCGCGGCGCGCGTCGGTCACGAGCCTAACGGCTAGCGATGGCGGCGCGGCGCCGGTCGTCGACCCACGGCGACCTGGCGTGCGCCGCGCGAGGCGACGACGCCAGCGACGCCCCCACGGTGCCGGACGCCGGCCCGCGTCCCGCCGCCCCCCCGACGCCCCCCGTGTCCGGCCGGGGGCGCGGCGTCGAGTCGCGGCGTGCCGCCCCCTTGCGGGTGGTGTCGGCTGCCTTGCGCTCCTTCTCCGTGGTGAAGACGCGCTCGCTCGTGCGCGCATGACGCAACAGCGTGCGCAGCTCGATGGCCCGGAGACGATACGTCGTGCCGGGGCGAAGCGGGGTCCCGAGCTTGATCACCACCTCGCTGACCGGGGCCGGGACGCTCGGCTTGGGAGCCGGCTTGCGCCTGGCGGTGGTGTCGGGAGCCTGGGCCGGCGGGGCGGGGGTGGCACGGCGCGGGGGCGTCCGCCGCGTGGTCGGCGGGACCGGGGGCGTTGGCGCCGCCCGTGTCGTGTCGGCGGCGCGGGCCGAGTCGCGCCGCGCCGCCCGCTGGATGGAGTCCTGGATGGCCTTGGTCCGGATGGAATCATCGCGCTCCTTCTCGAACGCGCGCCGGGAGAGGACGCGGGCGATCCGCACGGCCGTGGAGTCGGCCTGCTTGAGCGTGAAGCGCGTGGTGTCGAGCACGAACGACGTGTCGAGTGCCCGATCGAGCGAGACGCGCAGCGTCAGCGAGTCGGTGACCGTCACCGTCTGGATCCCCGCCCCCAGCGTGTCGTGCACGAAGGCCAGGATCTCGTGGCGCAGCGAGTCGGCGAGCGTCACGGTCACCGTGTCGTACAGCTCGCGCGGGTCGATGAGGCGATTCTTGTTGGCGTCGACCAGCCCGCGCAGCAGGTAGCGGCCGGGCGGGACGTGGGCCAGGTCGTACTGTCCCGAGGAGTCGGACAGGGCGACGTAGCGCACCGAATCGCGTGACGTGGGAATGGGAAACGCCTCGATGAGCGCTTCCGGCGCCGGCTTCTCCGCCGGCCAGTCGAAGATGACGCCGCGCAGGTGCCCGGTCGCGATGGACGGGCCCGTCGAGAACACCACGAGCATCCCGATGGAGTCGACATTCGCCTCGAGGTCGGTGAGGCCGGGGAGCATCCGCACGGTGTACGTCGTGCCGGGACGCAACCCGCCGCGCGGGCTCACCGACACCGTCTTCCGCCTCCAGGAGATGCTCGGCGTTCCGGCACTCGGCGAGACGAGGAAGAGTCCCGCGAGGTCCGTCGCGCCCCGCGGGCGTTCGCTCACCACCTCGTCGAACTCGAACGTCACGCCGCCGGCCCGCACGTTCACCGCATTGGTGTCCGGGCGGACGCGCACGACCTTGGGCGACTCGAAGTCCTCCGGTCCGCCCGGCGGGGCCCCCGCCGAGGCACAGCTCCATGCCGCGGCGACGACCAGCAGCCGCGCTAGCTGCCGCACAACGACCCCACCTTGGCCGCCAGCTGCTCGCGGCGTGCGCTCCACTCCTGCTCCTTCCGTCGTTCCGCCTCCACCACCTCCGGCTTGGCGCGAGCCACGAAGTTCTCGTTCTGCAGGCGGGAACGCAGCCCCGTGAGCTGCTTCTCCAATCCTTCCAATTCTCCCTTGAGTCGCGCGCATTCCTTGTCGAGGTCGATGGCTCCCGCCAGCGGGAGCACGATCTCAGTACCATCGGAGAGGACCTGGTGTGCCGCTGCCCCGGCCGGCGAGGCGTCGGCCACCGTCACGGCGCAGCGGGTCAGGCGCTCGATGAGCGCCCCCTCGGTCGCGAACAGGGCGCCGGAAGCGGCGGCGGGGATGACGAAGCCGGCGAGCTGCTTTCCCGGGGCGATGCCGTACTCGCCGCGCAGTTGGCGGATGGCGACGACCGCCTCGATGACCCGCTCGAACTCGCTCGATTCCCCGGCGAGCTGGAGTGCGGTGGGCCAGGGCGCCACCGCCAGGAACGTCCGGTTCACGTGCCCCGGGAGGCGCTGCCAGAGCGCCTCGGTCACGAAGGGGACGATGGGGTGGAGGAGGCGGAGCGCCTGGTCGAAGGCGTGCACCAGGACGGCGCGGGCCGTCTCGCGATCCTCGCCGGGGGCCGTCAGGCGTCCCTTCACCGATTCCAGGTACCAGTCCGCGAGCTCGCTCCAGACGAAGCTGCGCGCCGCCTCGGCGTATTCGTTGAGGCGCAGCCCGGCGAAGCGTTGCTCTTCGCGCCAGCGCCCCGCATCCGGGCGCGCGGGCCCCAACGCCGTGTTGCATGCGTCGATCGCGGCGTCGAGCCGGCCGAGGATCCAGCGGTCGGCTCGCGTGAAGTCGCCGGGAGGGATCGCGTCGATCGGAAGGACCTCGTCGTCCCCCACGTTGGTCAGGAGGAAGCGTCCGATGTTCCAGAGCTTGGTGACGAAGTTGCGCCCCGGGGCGAACGAGCGCTCCAGGTCCTTCGGATCGAGGATCGTGTCGGCCCCGAGCCCCATCCCCGCCACGACCGTGTAGCGCAGCGCATCGGCCCCGTAGAGCTTCACCACGTCGAGAGGGTCGATCCCGTTCCCCAGCGACTTGGACATCTTCACGTGGTTGGTGTCGCGCACCGTCCCATGCAGGTACACCGTGTGGAACGGTGCCTCACCCATGAAGGCGTAGCCGGTCATGATCATGCGGGCCACCCAGAAGAAGAGGATCTCCGGGGCGGTGACGAGCATGTCGGTGGGGTAGAACGCCTTGAGGTCGGCGGTGTCGTCGGGCCATCCCAGCGTCGAGAACGGCCAGAGTCCCGACGAGAACCAGGTATCCAGGACGTCCTCGTCCTGCCGCACCGGTCCCGAGCAGGCGGGGCAGTGCGTCACGTCCTCGCGCGAGGCGGTCACCTTGCCACACCCGTCGCAGTACCAGACGGGGATGCGATGCCCCCACCACAGCTGCCGTGAGATGTTCCAGTCCCGGATCCCCTCCAGCCAGTTGATGTAGACCGCTTCCCAGCGCTCGGGGAGGATGCGGACCTCCCGCTCGCGCACCGCCCGCAGGGCGGGCTCGGCGAGCGGCTTCATCTTGACGAACCACTGTTCCGACAGGCGAGGCTCGACCACCGTGTCGCAGCGGTAGCAGCGACGGATCGCATGCTGGTGCGGCTCGACCTTCACCAGGCGTCCGAGCGCCTCGAGGCGGCGCACGATCTCGTCGCGTGCCGCGAAGCGATCCATCCCCGTCAGGTCCTCGGGGACGCGCCCGCCGGCATCCATCACCTCGCGGAGCTCGCCGGTCGGCGTGAGGATGACCGGCATCGCCAGGCTGTGACGCTGCCCCACCTCGAAGTCGTTGGCGTCGTGTGCCGGCGTGATCTTCACCGCCCCCGATCCGAACGCAGGATCGGTGTAGTCGTCGGCGATGATCGGGATCTCGACGTCGGCAATCGGGAGCTTCACGGTGCGCCCGATGAGATCCTTGTAGCGGTCGTCGTTGGGGTTCACCGCCACCGCCACGTCACCCAGCAGCGTCTCGGGGCGTGTGGTGGCCACGACGATGAATCGTGGCTCCTCGGCGACGTTGGCCGCGGTGATGGGATAGCTGATGTGGTACAGCTTCCCGCTGCTCTCGTGGTGCTCGGCCTCCTCGTCGGAGAGCGACGTCAGGCAGCGCGGGCACCAGTGGATGACGCGATGGCCTCGGTAGATGAGCCCGCGCTCGAACAGGCGCACGAAGGCCTCGCGCACGGCGCGCGACAGCTGGGGCGAGAGGGTGTAGGCCGTTCGGGTCCAGTCGGCCGACGCCCCGATGGCGCGCAGCTGGGCCAGGATGGTCCCCCCCGTCTCTTCCACGTACGCAGCGGTGCGCGCCACGAACGGCTCGCGTCCGACGTCGAAGCGTGTCTTCCCCTCCTTGGCCAGCTGCTTCTCGACGACGTTCTGTGTCGCGATCCCGGCGTGGTCGGTCCCCGGGATCCACAGCGCCTCGTCTCCGCTCATCCGGCGCCAGCGCATCACCACGTCCTGCACGGTGTTGTTGAGCCCGTGCCCCATGTGGAGGACGGCGGTCACGTTGGGCGGGGGGATGACGATCGTGAAGGGATCGCGCGTGCCGCCGGCGCGTCGGGAGCGTTCGGGCTGCGCCGTGAAGACCCCCGCCTCCTGCCAGCGCTCGTACAGGGCGCGCTCGGTGGCGGCGTGGTCGTATTGCGAGGGGAATTCGTTGGTCGACATGAGGGCGAAATCTATCCGTTCGGGCAAGCGAGGGGCGAATGCGACGAGGGCCGTCCTGCACGGGACGGCCCTCGGTGGCAACGCGGCCGTCCGTCCGCACGTCCCCGCGTACGTCGGTGCGCGCGGCCTCGCGTACGCCATCGCGGACGGCCACGTCGACGACGATGCGCTCCACTCCCGGGACCCGGGCGGCGACCCGGCGGGCGATACGCAGCTCGCGCTCGCGCCGCACCCAACCGGTGAGTTCGAGGACCCCGTCCTCGTCGACGGCGATCTCCAGCGCGCGCTGGCGCAGCAGCGGGTGCCGCCTAAAGGCCGCCAACACCTCGCGTTCGACGTCCTCGGGAGGGATGGTCTCGACGATCTCGTCCTCCTCCTCGTCGAAGCCTTCCACCACCTCCTCCCCTTCCTCCCACTCGTCTTCGCCGACGATAACGTCGTCGCCGTCCGCCTCCTCGGCTTCCGCGTCCTCGGCGTCGTCGTCCTCGTCGTCGACGAGCTCATCGTACGCGTCGACGTCCTCGGCCTCGTCCTCCTCCTCGTCCTCCTCCACGAGTTCGTCGTCGTGCAGCCGCAAGGCGCGCGGCGACTCCTCGTCGTCCTCGTCGTCCTCGTCGTCCTCGTCGTCGAGTCCCGCCGTGGCGCGCTCCACTTCGTCCAGCTCGTACTCGTCGAGCTCCTCGTCGTAGCGGCGGCGGCGGAGCCGCGCGCCCGAGCCCCGTCGCCCGTGCAGGAGGGCGCTCACCATTTCGTCGATCCCGATGGAGTCGAGCACCGTCGCCACGATCCCCCCAGGGAGGACGCGGCTCAGCACGGCGTGGAGCGGGTGGCGCCGATTCCTGAGGAGCTTGCGGAGTCCCTTCCATCCGCCGAGCCGCTGCGCGACCACGGCCCCCGCCAGGAGGCCGGCGGCCACTCCCGCGGTGACCAGGAGCGCGCGGCCCGTGCCGGAATCCTCGTCGTCGTGATACCGAACCATGTGTCGTCTCGGGTGGCGGGGCGTGAGCGGCGCTCGCGCGTCCCCGTAGCATCAACTCACTGTCGTACGATAACTTGCGCGTCGTCAATATGCGATCTGTGCCGCCGGAACATCGCTCCTCCACCCTCACGCGCCTCATTCCGTGGCTCCTCCTCGCCGCGCTCGTCGTCGGGGGGGTCGTGCTGGCGTTCCGGTATGCCGGGCGTGTCACCCCGCTCATCGAAAGCGTCCGTTAGCGCGGTTCCCCCATCCGCGCGCCCGGCGCACCCATTTTCTCACGTGCCTCGCCCCACGCTCCCATGTCCGCACTGCTGACCCTGACCCTTCCCAACGGCGATACCCGCGAAGTCCCAGCCGGCACGCTTCCGCGCGATGTGGTGGCCTCCATCGGTCCGCGACTCCTGAGCGCGGCGGTGGCGGTTTCCGTCGACGGCGAGGTACAGGATCTCATGACCCCCCTGCGGCGCGCGGGGGCGTTCCGGGTCCTGACGGAGAAGGATCCGGAGTCGCTGCAGGTGCTACGGCACTCCGGGGCGCACATCCTCGCCACGGCGGTGCGGCGGCTGCGCCCCGAGGCGAAGATCGGCTTCGGCCCGGCCATCGACGACGGTTTCTACTATGACTTCGAGGTCGAGAAGCCCTTCACCCCCGAGGACCTCGAGGCCTTCGAGGCGGAGATGCGGAAGGTCGTGGCCGAGAAGTACCCGTTCGTCCGCGCCGAGGTGAACATCGACGAGGCGCGGCAGCACTTCGCCGACGACCCGCTCAAGCTGGAGCGCATCGACGACCTCCCGACCGGCGAGATCATCTCCACCTATACCGACGGCCCGTTCATCGACCTCTGCCGCGGCCCCCACGTGCCCGATACGTCGTACCTCAGGCACTTCAAGTTGCTGAGCACGGCGGGGGCATACTGGCGCGGCGACGAGCGGCGGCAGATGCTGCAGCGCATCTACGCGACGGCGTTCTGGAAGAAGGAGGATCTCGAGCAGCACCTGTTCCGCATCGAGGAGGCGAAGCGGCGCGACCACCGCGTGGTGGGGAAGGCGCTGGACCTCTTCCTGTTCCACCCCTACGCGCCGGGGGCGGCCTTCTGGACCGAGCGCGGGACGACGATCGTCAACACGATCAACGAGTACCTCCGCGAGCTGCAACGGGACGACTACAAGGAGATCAAGACCCCGCTGCTGTACAACAAGGGGCTGTGGGAGACCTCCGGCCACTGGGGGAAGTACCGCGAGAACATGTTCCTCGTCCTGAACAACGAGTCGGGCGAGCACGACATGTCGCTCAAGCCGATGAACTGCCCCTCGCACTACGTCCTGTACAACAGCAAGAAGCACTCGTACCGCGAGCTCCCGCTCCGCTACAACACGTACGACGTGCTGCACCGCAACGAGATCACCGGCGCGCTGTCGGGGCTCACGCGCGTGCGCCAGTTCCAGCAGGACGACTGCCACATCTTCCTCATGGAGTCCCAGATCCCGGAGGAGGTGCACCGCCTGCTGCATTTCATCCTTGGCTACTACCGCACCTTCGGGCTCACGGCCACGCTCAAGTTCGCCACCCGCCCCGAGGTGCGGATCGGGACGGACGCGATGTGGGACCGTGCCGAGGCGGCGCTGCAGGCGGCCCTCGACTCGACGGGGCTCCCCTACGAGTTCAAGCCGGGGGATGGCGCGTTCTACGGCCCCAAGATCGACTTCGACGTCACCGACTCGCTGGGGCGGGCGTGGCAGCTGGGGACGATCCAGCTCGACTACGCCGCGCCGGAGCGCTTCGACATGACCTACGTCGGCGAGGACAATACGGTGCACCGCCCGGTCGTGATCCACCGCGCGGTGAGCGGCTCGTTCGAGCGCTTCATGGCGATCCTCATCGAGCACTTCGCCGGCGCCTTCCCCGTCTGGCTCGCGCCGGAGCAGGTGCGCATCCTCCCCATCACCGACGACCTCGCCCCGCAGGCGGCGGAGGTGACGGCCAGGCTGCGGGGCGCCGGCATCCGCGCCACGATGGACGCGCACAACGACACGCTCAACTACCGCATTCGCGAGGCCGAGCTCCTGAAGATCCCGTACATGGCCGTTCTCGGGAAGCGCGAGGCGGAGCAGGGGACGCTCGCCGTGCGCGCCCGCGGGCAGGGGAAGAAGCAGGACATCGTCGGCGTGGATGCCTTCATTGCCCGGGTGCAGGAGGAGATCCGGACGCGGGCTCTCGGCGCCTAGTCGATGCCGACGCCGCGTGGCGCCCTCCAGCGCGTCCTCGGCGTCGGCTTCGGCCTTGCCATCATCGTCGGTGGGGCCGTCGGTGTCGGGATCCTGCGCACGCCGGGGACGATCGCCGGCCTGGTGCAGCACGAGGTTTTGGTCTTCCTGGCGTGGGGCCTCGCGGGGCTCTACGCCCTCCTGCAGGCCAACAACCTCGCTGAGTTGGCGGCGGCGATCCCGCGCTCCGGGGGATCGTACGTCTTCGCCCGGCGCGCCCTCGGCCCGTACGGCGGCTTCCTCATCGGGTGGAGCGACTGGCTCGCCCTGACGGTCGCGACGGCGTACATCCCGCTGGCCGCCGCCGAGTACGGGGCGCGGCTCGTCCCGTCGCTGGCCGGCCTCGAACCGGTCGTCGCGGTGGCGGGCCTCGCGGTCTTCGCCTCGCTGCAGCTGGCGGGGGTACGCGCGGGGAGCCGGACGCAGGAGGTGGTCTCGCTGGCCAAGGCCGCGGCGCTCCTCGCCTTCGTCGCCGCCTGCCTCCTGGCGCCCGCCGCCCCGGACGCCCTGCCGTACGCCGGCAGCCCGCCAGGGGACGACGCGTCCGGCGGGGTGACCCTCGTCGCCTTCGCCGGCGCGTTGCAGCTGGTGATCGGCGCATACGGCGGCTGGTACGCGGCCGCCTTCTTCGGCGAGGAACAGGTGGACCCCGGGCGCGACGTCCCGCGCGCGCTCCTGCTCGGCGTCCTCGTCGTGATGGCGATCTACCTGCTGATGAACGCCGCCTACCTGCACGTCCTCCCGATCCGAGCGCTCGCGGCCAGCACCCTCCCGGCGGCCACCGCCATGCAACGCGTCTTCGGCGGGGCGAGCGATCGCCTGGTCACCGGACTCGCCCTGCTGGTGCTGCTCGGCATCCTCAATGCCCTCGTCATGATCGCGCCGCGCGCCCTCTTCGCCATCGCCCGCGATGGGCTCTTCTTCCGCCGGGCGGCATCGGTCAACCGGAGAGGAACGCCGGCGGTGGCGACGATCCTCACGGCCCTCGTGGCGGTGGCGCTCGCCCTGAGCGGGACCTTCGAGCGGCTCTTCGCCCTCACGGCCGTCCTCATGACCGTCGTGGACGCCGTCAACACCCTGAACGTGCTCGTGCTGCGCCGTCGCGAGCCCGGGCTCGCCCGCCCGTACCGGGCGTGGGGGGCGCCGCTGACGACCGTGATCGCCTTGCTCGCGTCGCTGGCCCTGCTGGTCGGCTTCGTGGCCGCCGATCGTCGCACGGCGCTGGTCGCCGTGATCTTCATGGCCTTGAGCTATCCCGTCTATCGCCAGGTCGCGCGGCACTCGGCCGTCGCCAGGCACGCCTGACGAGCCCCCTCATCCGCCACGCCCATGCGCGCCGTCAACCTCGCCGAGAAATTCTCCCGCTTCGATGACCATTGGCACCCCCGCGTCATCGGGGCCCTCAACGGCCAGCTGGTCAAGGTGGCCAAGCTCAAGGGCGAATTCGACTGGCACTTCCACGCGCATGAAGACGAGCTCTTCCTCGTGGTGCAGGGGACGCTGCGCATGCAGCTACGCGACCGCGAGGTGACGATCGGGGCCGGGGAGTTCTACATCGTCCCGCGCGGCGTCGAACATCGCCCGGTCGCCGACGAGGAGGTGCACGTGGTCCTCTTCGAGCCCGAGTCCACGCGACACACCGGCAACGTGGTGACCGAGCGAACGCGGACCGCGCTCGAGTGGATCTGAATCGGGGCGTTTCCGCAGGGCCGTGTCCGCGGGGCGTGGGCGGGCGCGTGACGGGGCGGGCGACGATCGCCCTCTGACGGCTCGGTAGTCGCGGTTCGTCCCGCATGGGTTACCGGCGCGCGGCACCGTGCACACCTTTTCACCCGAACCGGTGTCATACCGCGCGATCAGGACGACTCCCTCCTCGAGGTGAAATGCACGCTGCGCCCCGGCGTCGGCTCGCGACGCCCTTCGTGCTGGCGGTCACGCCCGTCGCCCTTGCGGCGTGCATCGCGGCACCGCTGAAGCTCGCCAGGGACGACTCCGCCATCGTCCTCTCGCGGCAGTCGATTGCCGCGCCCGATCCCGGCCTGCGCGGTCCCCTGGCGGTGCGCTCGCTCTACTACGGGAGCGGCACCGACAAGCGCCGCGCCGAGTTCCGGGACTCGGTAACCCTCCGCACCGCAACCGTCGACGGGAGCAAGCTCGCGGGCCCGCCCGATCCGCAGCAGGGGAAGCTTCGGAAGAAGTTCTGGGGCTTCGACTTCAGCAAGCTCCCGGTGAACGGGCGCGTCTGGTATCCGGATGGCGCCGGGCCGTACCCGCTCGTCCTCATCGTGCACGGCAACCACAACATGAAGGAGTTCTCGGACCCCGGTTACCGCTACCTGGGAGAGCTGCTCGCCTCGCGCGGCTTCATCCTGGCCTCGGTGGACGAGAACTTCCTCAACGGTTTCATGCGCAACGAGAACGACGCGCGCGGGTGGATGCTGCTCAAGCACCTGCAGGCCTGGCGCCGCTTCAACGACTCCACCGGCTCGCCGCTGCAGGGCAAGGTGGACATGACCCGCATCGCCCTGATGGGGCATTCGCGGGGGGGCGAGGCGGTCGCCGTCGCGGGGGCCTTCAACCGCCTGGCCCATTATCCCGACGATGCGTCCGTCGCGTTCGACTTCGGCTTCGACATCAGGTCGCTGGTGGCCATCGCCCCGGTGGACGGGCAGTATCGCCCGTCGGGCAAGCCCACGCCGCTGTCCAACTACAACTACCTCCTGATTCACGGCTCGCACGACGGAGACGTCTCGTCCTTCTCGGGACTCGCCCAGTACGAGCGCCTGCACTTCACGGACGGCGGCGCGTGGTTCAAGTCCGCCATCTACATGTATCGCGCCAACCACGGGCAGTGGAACACCGTGTGGGGCAACCTCGACGGTGGCCCGCGCAGTGCGCGCTACCTCGACGTGCGCGGCCTCGTGACCCCGCAGGAGCAGCGCCGCTTCGCCGAGGTGACCATCACCGCCTTCCTCGAGGCGACGCTGCGCGACAAGCGCGAGTATCTCCCGCTGTTCCGGGACCATCGCGCGGCCGGGGGGTGGCTCCCCAGGACGATGTACCTCACCCGCTTCGAGGACGCCACGTTCCGCACGGCGGCGGACTACGAGGAAGACGTGGACGTCACCACCGGGAGCGTGCACGGCGTGACGTTGCGCGGTGACTCGCTGGCGTCGTGGAAGGAGGCGGTGGTCCCGTTCCGCTGGAAGGGGAGCAACCAGGGGCACACCGCGGTGACGCTCGGGTGGAACCGGCGGGTCGCGGGCGACGACACGCTCGCGCGCGGCCAGCCAGCGGTCTACGCCATGTCGTTAGGCGATTCGTTGCGCGCGGCCTGGCGCATCGATGGCGGGAGCTCCTTCGTCTTCTCGCTCGCCCCCACCGACGTCACCCCCGGGCCGCGCCAGCCGCCGAAGGACACGACGAAGGCGGGCGACTCCACGCGCAAGGCGACGGCGAAGCCCAGGGCGAAGCCCAAGCCACGGACGAAGGCCTCGACCGACACGACGCCGATCGACCTGAGCATCGAGGGGGTCGACGCCGCGGGACGTACGGCCAGCGTGCCGCTGTCCGCGTACGGCGTCCCGCGGCGCCCGCTCGAGTCGTTTGTCTATCGCCGCGCAGGGCGTGACAAGCAGGGCTTCGCCAGCACGTACGAGATCGTCCTGCAGACCTACGCCATCCCGCTCGCCGACTTCGCGCGAGTCACCCCCGGCTTCGATCCGTCCCGCCTCGCGATGGTGCGCTGGCGCTTCGATCGCGCCGACGCGGGGACGGTCCTCCTCGACAACATCGGATTCTCCCGCATGTCCCCCGATTTCCTGGCCCCCGGGATGGGAGGTGCGCGATGAGCGGCCGCCCCGCTGGCGACGTCGTCGCCGCCCCTCCCGCGGTGGCGACCGCTGGCCTGCGCATCGGCGGAGCCATGCGCGCCTTGCTCCTGACGACGTGCGCCGTCGTGCTGGCGGCGCCGCCCGCGCAGGCGCAGCGCGAGCGCTATGCTCCCCTCATCCTCCAGCTCCCGGCAAGCGCCAGGGCCGTGGCGATGGGCGGCCTGTCGATGGGGACGCGGGACGTCGACGCGGCCTTCGGCAACCCGGCGCTCGCCGGGGGGAGCAATGCCGTCTCGCTGACCGGGGCTCGTTATGCTAGCGGGGCGACCGTGGGGCACCTGGCGAGTGCGATGACCGTCGGGGCGCTCGGCATCTCGGTCGGGACGCAGCTGTTGGACGCGCGGTCGCGCTTCGGCGGCTTCCCGGCGCGCAGCGACGTGCTGACCGACGAAGCGGCGCGCGCCACCGCCGGATTGGGCGCCAACGTCGCGGCGTCCTTTGCCTGGAAGGGGATGCGGTGGGGGGCGTCGGCGCGCTACGTGGAGGAACGCGTCTCCGATGTGCGCGCGACCTCGGCCTCCTTCGACCTCGGCGCCTCCAGGAGCCTCCTCAACGGGGCGGTGACGGCCGGGGTGGCGCTGCAGCACCTGGGGCGCGACCTCGCCATCGGGGAGACACGAGCGCAACTCCCCGCCCGGCTCTCGTTCGGTGCGGCGGGGGGATTCGGCAACTTCCGGTGGTTCGACGTGGCCGCCGCCGCCAACCTGGCGGTGCGGCGCGACGGCCGGGTCCTCCCGGCCGCGGGGGGAGAGCTGAGTTACGTCCCCATCGAGGGGGTGGCGTTCGTCGTGCGCGGTGGGGTTCGCGCGCCGGAACTCAGGGCCCAGCGTCCGCTGACCTCCGGTGCCGGGGTGTCGTTCGACCGCGTGTCGCTCGATTACGGTTGGGAAGACATGCGCGGGAAGGGGGGGGCGCACCACCTGACGCTGCGCCTGCGGTAGCGACGGGGGGAGGGGGAGCGGCCGAGGGGCCGCGCCGAGCGGCGGCGCCGAGGGGTGGCTCACGACGCGCGCCGGCTCCGGGCGTCCCGCCCCTGCCTCGTTGTTCCGGCGGGAGACCCGCGGTTAGCTTTCGGGTCTCCCCTCCCCAAACGGGTGGGGGCCTTCTCCCGCCGTTCCAGCCATGTCCGATACATCGCGCATTCCCGTCATCGTCGGCGCCGCGCGGACGCCGATCGGCAAGTACCTCGGCTCCCTGGCCTCGCTCAGTGCCCCGGAACTCGGGGCGATCGCCATCCGCGAGGCGCTCAAGCGTTCCGGCGTCGCCGCTGACCAGGTCGACGAAGTCATCATGGGGCACGTGCTCCAGGGGGGGACCGGGCAGGCGCCGGCACGTCAGGCCCTCCTTCGTTCGGGAATCCCGTCGTCGGTCTCGGCCGTCACCATCAACAAGGTGTGCGGCTCGGGGATCAAGTCGGTGATGCTCGCCGCGCAGTCCATCAAGGCCGGTGACAACCAGGTGGTGGTGGCGGGGGGGCAGGAGTCGATGTCGAACGCCCCGCACTATCTCTACAACCACCGCGGTGGCGTGAAGATCGGTGACCAGACGCTGGTCGACGGGATGATCAAGGACGGGCTGTGGTGCGCTTCCTGCGACACGCACATGGGCGGGCACGCCGAGTACACGGCGCGCAAGGCGGCCATCACGCGCCAGCGGCAGGACGAGTTCGCAGTGCAGTCGCACCTCAAGGCGGCAGCGGCGCAGGAGGCGGGGAAGTTCGCCGCCGAGATCGTCCCGGTGGAGATTCCCGGCCGCAAGGGGCCGACCATCGTCAGCGTGGACGAGGGGCCGCGCAAGGACTCGACGGTCGAGGCGTTAGGCAAGCTGCGCCCCGCCTTCCCGTCGCAGGACGGCGGCGACCTCACGGTCACGGCGGGGAACGCCTCGTCGCTCAACGACGGCGGAGCCGCCGTGGTGGTGACGTCCGAGGCCTTCGCGCGCGCCAACGCCCTCCCGATCCTCGCCCGCATCGATGCCTATGCGACCGGCGCCGTGGACCCGCAGGAGCTGTTCTTCGCCCCGGTCCACGCGGTGGGGAACCTGATGAAGAAGCAGGGGACCACCATCAACGACTACGACCTGATCGAGGCCAATGAGGCCTTTGCATCGCAGGCGCTGGCCGATGGCGACGCCCTGGGCTGGGACTGGGATCGCGTCAACGTCAACGGCGGCGCGATCGCCCTCGGGCACCCGATCGGCGCGAGCGGGACGCGGCTGCTGGTGACGATCCTTCACGCGCTGGCGGACCGCGGCAAGGTGACCGGGCTGGTGACGCTCTGCCTGGGCGGCGGCGACGCGGTGGCGCTCTCGGTCTCCCGCGTCGGCTGAGCGGAAGCGACGGCGGCGCGCGAGCGGCCATGTCCGTGTCCGGAGGGGAGGAGCTCCTCGCGCCGTCGCCCGGTGGGCGCGAGTGGCGCGGGGGGAGCGTCGCCCCGGCGTGGAAGTTCGCGATCTTCCTGCTTGCCTGTTCCGTGGGGTATCTCGGCGCCCGCGCCGTGCTGCCGCCCGTGGCCGCCTGGGTCGAGGGGGCCACCGGGGTGCGCCTCCCCACGTACGTCCTGACGTGGTCGATCGGGATGCTGGTCGGGCACTGGTGGACGTTCCGGGTCGTTGAGCCGGATGGGTGGCGCCTGGTGGCGCTCGACCGGGCGGCGTGCACGCCGCGGGCCCTGCTCGTGGGGGGCGCGTTAGGCGCGGCGGCGGTCGGGGTGCCCTCGCTGGCCCTGCTGGGGATCGGCTGGCTGCGCGTGGAGGCGATGCCTCCGGGGGACGTGGGGCGGGAGGCGCTGCTCACCCTCGCCCTCCTGGTCCCGGCGGCCCTGTGGGAGGAGCTGGCGACGCGAGGCTACGCGTTCGCGCTCCTGCGAGAGCGGCTCGGGGCGCAAGCGGCGATCGTGCTGACGAGCGTCGCCTTCGGCCTGATGCACCTGGAGAACGCGGGAGCGACGTTGCAGTCGATCGCGGTGGTGACGCTCGCGGGGATCTTTCTCGGGAGCATCCTGGTGGCGATGCGCAGTCTCTACGCGGCGTGGGCGGCGCACGTGGCGTGGAACTTCGTGATGGCCGGCGTGATGCACACGTCGGTGAGCGGGACGGGGCTGGGGGCGCCGAACTATCGAACCGTGGATGCCGGCCCGGACTGGGCCACCGGGGGCGCGTGGGGGCCCGAAGCGGGGCTCTTTGCCGCCGCCGGCATGCTGCTCGCGATTGTCTTCCTGCTGCGGCGCGGGGCGCGCCCAAGGAGCTGAACGAACATGTCCGACAGGATTGCGGTGATTGGTGCGGGGCAGATGGGCAACGGGATCGCCCATGTCTTCGCGCAAAGCGGCTTCCCCGTCACGATGATCGACGTGGCCGCGGAGGCGCTGGCGCGCGGCAGGGCCACGATCGACAAGAACCTCGACCGCCAGGTGAAGAAGGGGACGCTCGACGCCGCGGCCAAGGCGGCCACCCTGGCCCGCCTCACCGACAGCACCGACATCGGCGCCGTCGCGGGTGCGGCCCTCGTCATCGAGGCGGCCACCGAGAACGTGGAGCTGAAGCACAAGATCTTCGGCGACGTGGACCGCCTCGCCGCCCCGGGGGCGATCCTCGCGACCAACACCAGCTCCATCTCCATCACCGACATCGCCGCCCGGACCCGGCGTCCCGAGCAGGTGATCGGGATGCACTTCATGAACCCCGTCCCGGTGATGCAGCTGGTGGAGGTCATCCGGGGGCTCGCCACGAGCGACGCCACCACCCAGCGCGTCCTCGAGCTGGCGAAGGCCGTGGGGAAGACGCCGGTCGAAGTGAACGACTTCCCCGGTTTCGTCGCCAACCGCATCCTCCTCCCGATGATCAACGAGGCGGTGTATGCGCTCATGGAGGGGGTAGGGACGGTGGAGGCGATCGACACCGTGATGAAGCTCGGGATGAACCACCCGATGGGCCCCCTGGCCCTGGCCGACCTGATCGGCCTCGACACGTGCCTCGCCATCATGGAGGTCCTGCACGACGGGCTCGGCGACTCCAAGTACCGTCCGTGTCCCTTGCTGCGAAAGTACGTCGCCGCGGGGTGGCTGGGACGCAAGAGCGGGCGCGGTTTCCACAAGTATGACTAGCCCCCGCGAGGCGGGACGCCGGAGTCGGGCGCGCGCCGCCCACTCCGCACGCGCCTCGTCTTCTCGTCCTCTCGTCCTCTCGTCTTCTCACCTCCCATGAGCTGGGCACTCATCCCCCTCACCGAGGAGCAGCGCGCGATCCAGCAGACCGCGCGCGACTTCGCGGCCGCCGAGATCGCGCCACACAGCGACCGGTGGGACCGCGAGTCGATCTTCGATCGCCGCATCGTCGACAAGCTTGGCGCGCTCGGATTCCTCGGGATGCTCATCCCCGAGGCGTACGACGGGCTGGGCCTCGACACCTGTACGTATCTCGTCGCGCTCGAGGAGATCGCCGCCGTCGATGCCTCGGTGGCCGTGCTCATGAGCGTGCACAACTCGCTTCCCACGCAGATGCTCCTGCGATACGGGAGCGAGGAGCAGAAGCAGCGCTTCCTCCGCCCCATGGCGCGGGGCGAGTTCCTGGGCGCCTTTGCCCTGTCCGAGCCGGACGCCGGCTCCGACGCGGCCTCGCTGCGCACGCGGGCGGTCCGCGACGGCGACCACTACGTCCTGACCGGCGTGAAGGCCTGGGTGACGAGCGGCGCTCACGCCGACGTGATCCTCGCGATGGCCCGCACCGATGCGCCCAACGACCGAAAGGGGGCGCGTGGGATCTCGACCTTCATCGTCACGCCCGACCTTCCCGGCTTCTCCGTGGGAAAGAAGGAGGACAAGATGGGGCTGCGCGGCTCCGAGACCAACCAGCTCGTCTTCGACGAGTTGCGCGTGCCGGCGGCCAACCTGCTCGGCCAGGAAGGGATGGGCTTCGTGTACGCGATGCAGTCGCTCGACAACGGGCGACTCGGCATCGCGGCGCAGTCCATCGGCATCGCGCGCGCGGCGCTCGAGCACGCCGTACGGTATGCCGCCGAGCGCAAGCAGTTCGGCAAGCCGATCAAGGAGTTCCAGGCGGTGCAGTTCAAGCTGGCCGACATGGCGACGCGCGTGGCCGCCTCGCGCGCCCTGCTGTATGCGGCCGCGTCGGCGAAGGATCGCGGGCAACCCATCACGCAGTTCGGCTCCATGAGCAAGCTGATGGCCAGCGAGACCGCCATGTGGGTCACCACCGAGGCCATCCAGATCTTCGGGGGCTACGGCTACGTGAAGGAGTATCCGGTGGAGCGCCTCTTCCGGGACGCGAAGGTGACCGAGATCTACGAGGGCACATCCGAGATCCAGCGGATCGTGATTGCCCGCGAGTTGTACGCCAAGTCATGACGCAATGCAGCACCTCACGCGGCGCGGCGACGTGACGCCGGCTGGTCCCCACCAGCGCGGCCCCACACTCCCGTCTCCCGCCTCCCCTCTCCCGTCTCAAGACCCATGAACCTCTTCGACGTAATCTCCGAGATGGGCCACGAGCAGCTTGTCGTCTGTCACGACAAGTCGAGTGGCTACCGTGGCATCATCGCGATTCACGACACCACGCTGGGCCCCGCCCTTGGCGGGACGCGCTTCTGGCAGTACAAGAGCGACGACGAGGCCATCATCGATGCGCTGCGCCTCGCGCGCGGGATGACCTACAAGAACGCGGTGGCCGGGCTCAACCTCGGCGGCGGCAAGGCCGTCATCATCGGTGACAACCGGACGGCCAAGCGCGAGATGATCTTCCGCGCCCACGGGCGCTTCGTCGAGTCGTTAGGCGGACGGTACGTCACTGCCGAGGACGTGGGGACGAGCACGGCGGACATGGACTTCGTGCACATGGAGACCGACTACGTCGCCGGGCTGGCGACCAAGTCGGGCGACCCCTCGCCGGTCACCGCCCGCGGCGTCTTCCGCGCCATCCAGGCCACGGCCAAGCACCGCTGGGGCTCGGAGTCGGTCGCCGGCAAGACGATCGCGGTGCAGGGGCTGGGGAACGTCGGCTACTACCTGTGCAAGGAACTCCACGCCCACGAGGCGAAGCTCATCGTCACCGACATCGATGCGGCGCGCGTGAAGCGCGTGGTGGACGAGTGCGGGGCGCGCGCGGTGGACCTCGACGCGATCTACAGCGTGCAGGCGGACATCTTCGCCCCCTGCGCCCTCGGCGGGATCATCAACGATGACACGATCCCCAAGCTGCGGGCCGAGATCGTCGCCGGTGCGGCCAACAACCAGCTCCTCCTCCCGGAGAAGCACGGGGGCGACCTGGAGAAGAAGGGGATCCTCTACGCCCCCGACTTCGTCGCCAACGCCGGCGGTGTCATCAACGTGTACAGCGAGCTGGCCGGATGGACGGCGCAGCGCGCCCTGCGCAAGGCCGACGAGATCTACGACACGACGCTCGGCGTCTTCGAGATTGCCCGCGAGCAGGGGATCCCGACCTATGAGGCGGCCGATCGCCTGGCCGAGCGCCGCCTCGCCGCGGTGGGGGGGCTGGTGCGCACCTGGCCGCAGTGGCCCAGAAGGAGCTAGGGGCGGGCGCGCGGCCGAGGGGCGGAGAGGGGGTGGGAGCCTGTCGGCCCCGCCCCCTCTCCGCGTCGCGTCCCGCACTGTAGAATTCGGTCGTCCGCTCGTCTTCTCGTCTTCTCGTCTTCTCGTCTTCTCGTCTTCTCGTCTTCTCGTCCTTTCGTCCTCTCGTGTCCAAGGAAACCATCCCCATCGGCTCCGACCACGCCGGCTTCGCGTTGAAGCAGAAGCTCGTGGCGCGCCTCGAGGCGCTGGGCTACGACGTGCAGGATGTCGGCACCAACTCGTCGGCGTCGACCGACTATCCCGATTTCGCGCATCCGGTGGCGTTGCGCGTCGAACATGGGGAGGCCAGGCGCGGCGTGCTCCTGTGCGGGACGGGACTCGGCATGTCGTACGCCGCCAACCGGCACCCGCACGTACGCGCCGCCGTGGCGTGGACGCCGGAAATTGCCGAGCTGTCGCGGCTGCATAACGATTCGAACATCCTCGTCCTCCCCGCGCGCTTCGTGTCCGAGGAGGACGCCACCCGTATTCTCGAGACGTGGCTCAAGACCCCCTTCGAGGGGGGACGGCATGAGCGACGCGTCGAGAAGATCGAACCTGCGCCGGAGGCGAAATGAGCGACTGGAAGTCGTGGGATCGGTGTCCCCCGGGGAGCGCGCTGCGCGAGGCCGACCCGGAGATCGCCCGGCTCATCGAGCGTGAGATCGAGCGCCAGTCCGAGGGGCTCGAACTGATCGCCAGCGAGAACTTCGTCTCCCCGGCCGTCCTCGAGGCGCTGGGCTCACCCCTCACCAACAAGTATGCGGAGGGGCTCCCGGGCAAGCGCTACTATGGCGGCTGCGAGATCGTGGACCATGTGGAGCAGCTGGCGATCGACCGGGCCAAGCAGCTGTTCGGCGCCGACCACGCGAACGTCCAACCGCACTCCGGGGCCTCGGCCAACAGCGCGGTCTGCCTCGCCTTCCTCAAGCCGGGTGACACGCTGCTCGGGCAGGACCTCTCGCAGGGCGGGCACCTGACGCACGGGTCGCCGGTCAACTTCTCCGGGCTCCTGTATCGCGCGGTGCATTACGGCGTCACCGACGCCGGGTACATCGACTACGACATGTTGCGCGACGTGGCGCGTCGCGAGCGGCCGCGGATGATCATCGCCGGGGCGAGCGCCTATCCGCGCGTGATCGACTTTGCCGCCTTCGCCGAGGTGGCCCGCGAGGTGGGAGCGCTGTTGATGGTCGACATGGCGCACATCGCGGGGCTCGTGGCGACGGGGCACCACCCCTCGCCGATGCCGCACGCCGACGTGGTCACCACGACGACGCACAAGACGCTGCGTGGGCCGCGCGGCGGGCTCATCCTGTGCAAGGCGGAGCACGCGAAGGTGGTCGACAAGGCGGTCTTCCCCGGCTCGCAGGGGGGACCGCTGGAACACGTCATCGCCGCCAAGGCCGTCGCGTTCCGCGAGGCGCTCCATCCGTCGTTCGCCGACTACTGCGGCCAGGTCGTGCGCAACGCCCAGGCGCTGGCGCTGGCGCTGGCGGAGCGCGGATACCAGCTCGTCTCGGGCGGGACGGACAATCACCTGATGCTCGTCGACCTGCGCAACAAGGGGATCACGGGAAAGCTGGCGGAGCAGGTGCTCGACCGGGCGGGGATCACCGTCAACAAGAACACGGTGCCCCGCGAGACGCAGTCGCCGTTCGTCACCAGCGGCATCCGGATCGGCACCCCCGCGGTGACGACGCGCGGGATGCGGGAAGGGGAGATGCGCCGGATCGCCGCGCTGATCGACGCCGTGCTGGCCGCCCCCGACGACGCGGCCGCCCACGAGGCGGTGCGGGCCTCGGTGAAGGCGCTGACGGACGACTTCCCCCTGTACCCGCTGGCCGAGGAAGGGGCGGGGGCCAGCGGGTGAGGGAGGGGAGCCGTTAGGCATCCCGGGGCCGGCGTCGCAGCAACCGGCGTCGCAGCCGCCGGAAACGCACGGAGGGGCGCCGGAACCGGCGCCCCTCCGCGTTCTCCCCGGCCGGGTCAGAAGGCGACCACGCCCTCCACCACGAAGCCCTTGAACTTCCCGCCGTTGCGGATGTCGTTCACCGGGAAGTCGTTGTACTTCTGCGTCACGTACTCGGTCTTGAGCATCACGTTGGGCGTGATGAACCAGCCGCCGCCGAACTGCGAGCGGTCGAGGGAGACGTCGTTGGCGATCTTCGGCAGCCGTCCCTTCGCCGTGTTGTAGCGGGCGGCGACGTAGAGCTGGTCCTTCAGGAAGCGGTAGGTCGCCTCGTAGGCATTGTGCTTCCACTCGCGATCCACCGTCTCGGTGGCGGCGCCGCCCTTGGCGGTCTCGATGTTCCCGAACAGCTCCAGGCCGCCGACCTTGACGAACGGGTTGATCACGTTCGCGTGCACCTTGCTGGAGAACCCGGGCTGGAGGGCGCCCGACCAGGCCTGCGAGGTCTCGCTGGACGTCACCGAGTCCAGGACGGAGTAGTAGCGCGAGCCGGCGCGGTCGCCGGTGTACAGCGTGTTGTTGGCCGACTTGGACTGCGAGAACATCGAGCCCGTCAGGCGCACGCGGACCATCGGGGTGAACTGCTTGTCGAAGCCGATCTTGCCGAGGAACGCGGGGGAGCGCTTTTCGGGCGTGCGGACGACGCCGCGCACCTCACCACCCGTCACGCCGCCCATGGCCAGGAAGGCGCCCTTGCGGAACAGCACCTCGCCGCCGATCTGGGTCGTGAAGGCATCCATGATGTAGTTGCCCACGAGCGGGTTGTACATCGCGTTCCCGTTGTCGGTGCGGCGGAAGTGGGCGTCGCCGTAATTGATCTCGAAGTGCCCGGCCTTCACCGTCACGTACTGCATCAACGTCTCGAGCGCCTTGACCTTGATCGGCGACTCGTCGATCAGGAGGTAGCCATCCTTCACCCACATCTCGTTGTGGTGCCGGGCCGACATGTACGAGGTCAGCGCCACGCGGATCCCCGGCGCGAGCTGCGCGTTCATGTACAGGTTGGCGTTGGCGTTGTTGAATCCGGCGCCGATGCTCACCGGCTGGTTCATGTCGGTGCCCCCGACCATGCGCGGCGCGGCCGTGTTGGAGTGGTCGAGGTCCTGGAACTGCTGGGTGAAGGCGGCGCCCCACTCGAGCTTGAAGCCGGTGTACGGCACGGCGTCGGTCTTCGGCGTCTCGAAGACGTTGATCCCGCGCTGGTCGACCGGGCGAAGGCGCTGGATGCCGATCTGCGGCGCGTAGCTGAAGGAGGCGGGCTTGGCCGCCTTGCTGTCGGTCTTCGAGGAGTCGGTCGTGCCGGAGCTCTTGGCTGGGGCGGGGTCGGACGGCTTGTTGGCCGGCGCCTGCTGGGCGATCACGACGGAGGCGCTGAGCAGCGAGGCAGCGAAGATCGCGGAGAACGTGGTTCTGGCAGTCATGGATGTTGCCCTCGGAGGATATCACCGGGCGCATCGTGCGCCCGTCGGCGCGGGGCGGGCGAACCGCCCCGCGTACAGTGGCGTCAGTCCTTCAACAGGAGGTCGAAGTTCACCTTCACGAGCTCGTTCACCTTCATCGTCCCCATCATCAGGGTGGGCGGCTTCAGCCCGTATTCCTTCATGCGCAGTTCGTGCACGCCGCTCACGCGCAGCGCCCCGGGGCCTTCCTCCCTGGCGTCGGCCTGCATGGTGATGGCCTTCTGCATGCCCCCGAGCGTCAGCGTCCCGTTGAGCGTCACCTTCACCCCCTCCGCCTGCTTGGCGAGCTCGTAGCCGGCGAGGGTGAAGGTGATGGTGGGGAACTCCTGCGCCTTGAGGGCCTTGCGCATGTGCTCGTTCATCGTGCCGTTGTTGCAATCGAGGCGCTCGACGGGGACGGTCACCGACACGGCGCGCACCGCCTTGTCGCCGGCGAGGATGGCGGCGGGGATGCCGGCGTCTTGCGTCGTCTGGATCGCGGCGTCGAACGTCGCGGCCTTGCATTGCCACGAGCGGACGGTCGACGTGCCCGTGACCCACAGCTTGCTGCTGGGTTCGAGGTCGAGCGAGCGGGTTCCCGTCGTCCACGCGGCCGTGAACGGCGCGAGGAAGGCGAGGCCGAGGAAGGTGCGAATGGTTGGGCTGCGCATGTCGGGGTGCTCCGGGTCGAGTCTCAGGTGAGCCTCAGGTGAGCCTCAGGTGCGTTGCACGAGCGTCGCCAGCGCGGCGCCGGTGCCTCTCACGCGAGCAGCGTCTGGTGCCCTGCTCGAGGCGAAGGATCGGACGGTCCGCGGGGCGCGAATGTCGGGGGTCACATGCGACTTTCGTGAGGAGCCCACGCCAGTCGCGTGGGGAGTTGCCTGACGAGTGGCGTTAGGTACCGGCCGGACGGCAACAGTTGCCGCACGCATGACGCAGTTAGGTGTGCGCGGCGTCACCGGCCGACGACCGTCGTGGCCCCGTCGCGACGGGACTCGAGGACGAGCACCGTCGTGCCCACGACGGGCATGGCCGTCTCGATCCGCACGGGGACGTGCGCGCGATCGTCCGTCAGGTGCAGGCGAAGGACCCCCTCGCGGTCGTAGTGGCGGCGGTCCTTCACGCGCATCTCCACCACCACCGTCGCGAACACGCCGGCCGGCACGGTGATGACCTCGCGCCCGAGCACCGTGACCTCGACCGGGTTGCGCTCCGCGCGGAAGTGACGCGACAGCGAATGCCGCTCGTGCAGCGACAGGGGCAGCGTGCGCAGGAAATAGATGAAGGAGAGCTCATCCAGCGGCGCGTCGGTCGGCGTCGTCCCGCCATCGCCGGCCGCCCCCGCCTCCCCCGCCTCCCCCGCGTCGCCCACATCGCCGTGCGAGCGCCAGCGCTGGTCGGGCGGGAAGATCTCGACGCGCTCGTCGCGGCGGTGGATGAACTGCCGCTCGTACTTCGAGAAGCGGAGCGAGGCGAGCGGCGAGGGCGTCACCCAGGAATCGGTGCGATTCACGACCGACACCGGACCGATGCGCCCCCGGACCTCGAATCGCAACAGGAGCGCGCGATGGCCCCGCACGTCCTCGGGGCCCTCCACGGACATCGTCCCGCGCCCCACGCGTCCCCACCGCCCGGCGGT
Organism: Gemmatimonadetes bacterium SCN 70-22; assembly: GCA_001724275.1. Lineage (NCBI taxonomy): Bacteria > Pseudomonadati > Gemmatimonadota > Gemmatimonadetes bacterium SCN 70-22. Next base: position 35,547 of record MEDZ01000015.1, on the reverse strand, counting down.
GACCTGATACCGAAGTTCCTCGCCGATGCCGAAGGGGAGGGGGGCACCGGCGTCCTGGGCGCCGAGCACCGGCCAGGGGGCGACCAGCAGCGAAACGGCCGTGACCGTGCGCCGGAGCCCGTGGCCCAGCCTCGTCGCGATCGACCGCCCTGTGGTTCGCTCATGCTGCATTCATGTACCTCCGCACGCAACGCTCGCCGGATGCACGCGCGGTCGAAGTCGGAGAATCGGGACGATCGGCTACCGCGAAGTCGGGATCCGGGTGTGGGCGCTTGCCTGACAGCCGCGCTTGCTCGCGGCGCAGGGGGGTGGAGAGGGGGCTGGCGCCGCACGGCCCCGCCTTCCGCCGGGCGTGGCGTGCGCTTAGGCTCACGTGACACCAGCGGAGCCCACCATGACGGTTCGAATCGGAGACGTCGCGCCGGATTTCACGGCCGACACCACGCAGGGGCCGGTGCACTTTCACCAGTGGAAGGAGGGGAGGTGGGCGATCCTCTTCTCGCATCCCCGGGACTTCACCCCCGTGTGCACCACGGAGCTGGGCGCCGTGGCCAAGCTCATGCCCGAGTTCGCGAAGCGGAACACCAGGGTCATCGGCCTCAGCGTCGACCCCGTGGAGTCGCACCACAAGTGGGAGAGCGACATCGAGGACGTGACGGGCAACGCCGTCAACTTCCCGATGATCGCCGACCCGGACCACCAGGTCTCGACCCTGTACGACATGATTCACCCGAACGCGAACGACACGCAGACGGTGCGCTCGGTGTTCGTGATCGGCCCGGACAACCGGGTGAAACTGATGCTCACCTACCCGGCGAGCACCGGCCGCAACTTCGACGAGATCGTGCGCGTCCTCGACTCGTTGCAGCTAACGGCCAACTTCTCCGTCTCCACCCCCGCCGACTGGCAGCCGGGCGAGGACGTGATCATCTCCAACGCACTCTCCGACGAGGAGGCGACACAGCGCTTCCCCAAGGGGTTCGTGAAGAAGAAGCCCTACCTGCGCGTCACGCCGCAGCCCAACGCGTAGGAACTCGCGCGCCGCGCGTCGCCGCCCGCCGGGCCGGGCGCGAGGCGCGGCCCACCGTGCGAGTGGCCGCCGCCCCTGGTGCCGGGCGGCGTCGGGTCACCGGTCGACCGCGGCCCCCCGGCACCCCGCCGCCGTCGCGGCCAGGGACGGCGTCGGTCGTCCTCCCTGGCCGTCGGCGACCGGGTGCAGGTCGTACAGGTAGAGGGCCACGGTGCGCGGCCGTCCCGCGGCATCACGGTCCTCGCGCACCCAATGCGCGCGTGGCGTCCCCAGGCGGTCGGCATGACGCAGGATGACCGAGGCGTCCTGCAGGCGCCCCGCGGGGACGAACAGGATCCAGCCGCGCGACGCGCCTTGCAGCCGCTCGGTCTCGGCGCCATAGGCCGCGAGGTCCCGGTCGTGACAGCGGCCGAGGATCACGTCGGCCGCGATCCCGGCCCGGGGGGCGTAGTGCGTCCACGCCTGCCAGCCTCCGTACGGCACGTACACGCGGTCGCCGGGCCGCAGCTGCTGGCGCAACGTGCCGAGAAGGGGGGAGAGGTGCTGGATCGCGTACGGTGGGCGGTGGTCGAGGAGCGGCACGGCGGGGAGGGCCACCAGGAGCAGCGCCGCCGGGCGGAGGCTCCCCCGCAATTCCGCCAGCCCGCGTGCCACGGCGGCGATGCCGGCCCCCATCAGCACGACCACGATCGGTGAAAGGAAGAACGCCAGGCGGTCCGCCAGCGGGTAGAGGCGCAGGGTCGCCGCGCCGAACGCGGCCGCCATCGGCAGCACGAGGACGAGGGCGGTGGTCCGCGAGCGCCGGAACAGTTCCCACCCCCCGAGCGCTGCAACGCCAAGGTAGGTATAGCTCCACGCGCCGTTCACGATGTCGCGCACGAGGAGGCGCACGACGTGCAGCGGCCACTTCAGGTCTCCCCACCCCATCGGAGGGATGGGGGCGAAGCCCGCCGCCCAGTACGCGCGCATGAACGACATGGTCTCCGGCGTCACGCGAGCTCGCGCGACGATGACGGCGGCCAGGGCCGACACCGCCCACGCGGCGACCAGGCGCCGGGTGAATCGGTGCGGCGACTGCCCCGGTCGGCGGTCATCGAGTACCACCCCCAGGAGGGCGGCCGACAGGGAGAAGATCGATGGCTGGGAGAGCCACGGGGCGACGAGTCCCACCAGCAGCGCCAGCCATCGCCAGCGCCCCCGCGTTCGCCAGGCCGGGACCGTGACCGCGACCAGGAGGAGGGCGGCCGTGACGGCAAGGTCCGTGGAGTATTGCTTGGCCTGCGACGAGAGCCAGATCATCCGCCCGGAGCCCCCGAGCAGCAGCACGGGAATGGCGCTGGCCCACCCGCCGATCAGGACGCGTCCCAGGGCGCCGACCAGGGCGAGCGCGGCGAGCGCCATCGCGAACGGCACGGCGCGCAGTGCCAGCTCCGAGTCGCCGAGGGTGGCGACCACGCCCTTCTGCAGGACGAGGAATCCCGCGGGGGCGACCTGGTCGAACGCCAGGGGACGGGTGACGAGATCCGCGAGCGGGCGATCGAGGATGTTGCGCGTGAGCGCCAGTTCGTCGACCCAGAGCGTGCGCTGCGCGGCGTATTGTGTGACGCAGAGGAGCGCGCCGGCACACCACGCGAGCCATCGCCAGGCGCGACCGCGGTCGCGCGGGGGGCGGTCGCGCGGTGTGCCGGCGCGCTCCGTCACATGAAGGTGCTGCGCACCACGAACCAGACGTTGGCCGGGCGCTCCGCCAGGCGGCGCATGTACCAGGGGAACCAGTTGTTCCCATAGCTGATCAGGCAGCGGACCGCGTGCCCCTGCTCCGCCAGCGCCCGCTGCTCGGCCGAACGGATGCCGTACAGCATGTGCACCTCGAACTGCCCCGGCGCCACGCCCAGTTCGGCGGCCCGGGCCACGAGGTGGTTGACGATCGCCATGTCGTGGGTCCCGAAGACAGGGAAGGCCCCGCCCGTCCGGGCCGCCTCGAGGAGGCGGATGCCTAACGATACGTACTGGGCGTCGGTGTCCTTCTTGGCCGGGAAGGCCACGGTGGCCGGCTCGGCATAGGCGCCCTTCACCAGGCGGATCGCCGGCTTGATGGCCAGCAGGCGCTCGAGGTCAGCGGGGGTGCGGAACAGGTAGGACTGCAGGCAGAGTCCGACCTTGTCGTGGCCCTCCTTGAGCTGCTCGTAGAGCGCGAGCGTGCGGTCCACGTAGCTCGAGTCCTCCATGTCGATCCAGAGCGTGCGCCCCTGTTGTGCCGATGCGGCGACGAGCGGTGTGAGCTGCCGCACGCACTCCTCCACCGACTCGTCGAGCCCCAGCTGCGTCGGCTTGACCGAGAGCTCGGTCGGAAGGCCGCGCTGGGCGATCGCCCCCAACGCCGATCGGTAGTGCTCCCGCACCTCGTCGCTGTTGCGCTCACCGGTCAGTGTCTCCCCCAGGCGCGTGATGATGGTCCCGATGCGCGCCGGCGCGAGCCCCTGGGCCGCGTCGAGCGCGTCCTCGAGACGTTCGCCTGGCATGAAGCGCTTGACGGCGCGGCGGGCGAACGCCCGCTGGGTCATCTGGGAGGCCAGCCACTGGGACTTCGAGGCCCGAAGGAGGGCGTTGCGGGCGAGCGACATGGAGCGAAGGGCGTGGAGGGAATCGGGATGGCATGCACCGCCGGCGCGGCTGTGCCGCGCAGGGACGATACACCGGTGCACTCCCGTGCGAAACGGTGCAGGGCGCCGCGGCTCGGCGCGCTAGCCGTCCCGGCAGGGCCACGCCAGGACGAGGCGCCCGAGTCCTCGCACCGCGCGCGGTATGGGTGACCCCTTCGGGACCGGGTGCGACACGGCCTCGCTCGATCCGGGCGGCCACTCCATCGCCGTCGTGGCATCGCCCGCGGCGTCCCAGGTGTAGCCGTGCTGCCCCCCGCCGGGGAGCCGTCGCACGAACTCGACGCGCGACAGGACGCCGGTGCGGCTGGCGCGCGCGAAGACCACGACGCCGAGCCCGTCGAGTCGTCCCTGCACGCGCTGCCGTCGGCTCCCGTCGGAGGTGGTGCTGAGCGGGACGCAGGCCAGTCCGGGATCCGCCCCGTCGGGTTGCAGCTGTGCACGAATGTCGAGCACTGTGCGCACGCCCGGAGGGAGCGCGGCGAAGGCCGCCGAGTCGGCGCGGGCGGAGTCGGGGGAGACCGGGATCGGGGCCGGACGCTGCGGCATGGGGGGGCGTGGCCCCGGGACCCGACCGACGGCTGCCGGGAGCGTGGCGCCGAGGGCAAGGGCGGCGGCCATCGCGAAGGCGACCCCCATCAGGGGTCGCTCACCGGTGGGGGCGGCTCGCGCAGCGCCACGAGCGCGCTGAAGCCGCTCAGCACCACCGCGGCCACGCCGCACACGAAGCCGAACTCGCCGAAGTGCAGGTCGACCTGCTGCAGGGCGTTCAACGCCCGTGGTGCCTCACGCGACACGAAGTGCACGCCCGCGGCGGAGAGGGCGCAGGTGGCGAGTGGGGCCGCGCCCTGCCACAGGCGCTGGCGCGGAATCCGCAACGTTTGCAGGAGCAGGCTCGCGACCGCGAGCCACATGGCGACCTGCAGGGCGGGGTAGGCCAGACGCAGGCGGCGATATGCTGCCTCGCCGTCCGGTCGCACGCCGCACAGCGCCGGGTCGCCGTACACCGGCCACCAGCGGCAGTCCGTGCGCGCCGAGGCGTCGCGTCGCGTCGCGTCGCCCCCCTCGAGGCGGGACAGCCCCACGGGCGACAGCTCGTATCGCGAGCCGTCGCTGGCGCTCCCCCATCCCCAGGGGCGGGTCGAGGCCTGCTGCAGGGCGATCGCGGTGAGGAAGATCGCCACGGCCCCAAGGCCGCGGCGAATGCGGCCCCCCCTCACCACGCGACCGGCCTCACCGGACGTGCCGGAATGTCAGCTTGCGCAGCGCCCGGGACATCGTGGAAGCGTGCACGCCGAACTTGTCGGCGAGCTCGTGCAACGGCACGCCGCGCTTGTGCATCTGGCGGGCCCGGCTGACATCCTTCTCCGTCAGCTTCGACGCGAAGTTGTCGCTGCCCTTGCGATTGGCGGCGCCCGCATAACGAGCCGGCTGGCGCCGCGACGAGAACCGCGTGTCGCGCTTACGTCCAGGCATACGGCACTCCAAGGGTGGGAGTGATGAGTGACGGCCCAGGGAAGTGTGGGGGCGTCGGGGAAAATGTAACGATTCTGGCGTGCGCCGTAACCTCGCCCCCAAAGAGCGGGCAGCGGGCTCCCCCCCGGGAGCGCCTTTCCCGGGGCTGCCAGCCGCAACCGCCCCCCCGGCGTTGCAGCTACAACCGGCACCCCGCGGCAGGGTCGGCCCGCATCCGGCGCGCGCGCGCGCGCGCCCCCCGGGTGTCGCCCAGCACGTTGGACGCACTGCAGGCGTACGCGATCACGAGCGCCGGCTCGCCCCCCGGCGGCCGCGCGGTGCCGCGCAGCTGGAAGGCGAGCCAGAGGTCCCGCACCCGCCCGCCCGGCGGGAGCGGGACCGCCAGCTGCCGAGGGGCGAGGGCACGCCGCTCGCCGGCGCGCAGCACGTCGGCCACCGCCAGCGCCCCGCTCACCCCCATCGGGATCCCGCGCCCCGACGAGTCGGCGGCCACGACGGCGCGGAGGGTGACCCCCTCGAGCGCGGTCGCATCGCCCGGCTGCAAGCCGAGGTACTGCACGTCCGCGGTGTCCAGATGCAACGTCAGCACGTCGTCCTCGATCGACACTGCCCCGGTGAAGTGTCCCGACACCTGCACGGCGGTGCCGACGGACGACGCCGACAGGCGCACGGGCGTGCGCCCCGCACACCCCGCGACGGCGACGCCGAGCAGCAGCAGGCGCGCGACGGCGGGGACACGGACGCGGCGCCACGAGCGCCCGGCGCTCGCCACGAGGGCCGGGCGCGGGGGAGGTGCGGGGATGGGGCGGGAGGCGGTGGCCTTCGCGCGCCCCGCCGCTGCCCGCCACGTGGGGAAGCGGGGCACTAGAACCGCGTCGCGCAGAAATAACCCGCGGCGCTGTGCCCCCCAGCGCCGTGGGTGCGCCAGTAGCCGCGGTAGCCGCGCAGCGACCGCTCCGCCAGCTCGAAGCGCGTGACCGGCACGGCAAGTTCGCCGGCGGACGTCCGGGTGCGCACCGAGCCGAAGGTCAGCGTCGCGCGCCCCCCTCCGGGCGGCGCCTCGAGCGTGACTCCGGGCGCCCCCGGGTCGCGCGACCGCAGCGAGCCGGAGAATCGTCCGCCGACGCGCGCCAGGTCGAGACTCGAGGATCCGATCATGAGCGTCCCTTCGCGGCGCATCTCCGCCGGGGCGGGGGCGAGTTCCAGCGTCCCCGACGTGATCCGCCCCTTCCGCGGTCCGCTGGTGCCGTAGGCGATGACCAGGAACGATCCGCGCAACGCGTCGAGCGACCCGACCGGTTCGGCGTGCCCGGTGGGCGGGATGCAATTGTTGACCTGCGCGGACGCGCGCACGGGCACCGCCCCTCCGAGGACGGCCAGCAGGAGCGCGAGACGGGCGGAGCGGGAGCGTGAGGGAAGACGCAGGGGCATGCCTAACGAAGCGGGAAGGTCGTCGAAGGGGGGGCGATGCGATGCGGCGCCGCCGTCCCCCCCGCGTCGGCGAAGGCTAGTGCAGGCCGGCAGCCCCCTCAAGGGACGTCCAGGGACTGCGCCTCGCGCCGCCATCGACGAGCCGTTCATGCGTCATCGCCTCCCTGACAGGCGGAAATCCGATCGCCTGATGGCAGCTTTCGATCTTCCATATGAATGTTCGGTTGAGCAGTAGAGCGTCGCCGGAAGGGGTCGGCCGAGACCCGTGGGAGGAACCATGTCACGCATCGTGATCCTGGGTGCAGGTACCGCCGGGACGATCATGGCGAATCGCCTGCGTCGCCGGTACGCGTCGGAGGTCGCCCGCGGCGCCACGCAGATCACCGTCATCGACCAGGACGACCAGCACGTCTACCAGCCCGGGCTGCTGTTCATCCCCTTCGGGATCTACCATCCGGACGAGATCGTGCGCTCGCGCCGCGCGCAGTTGCACGACAAGGTGGAGTACGTGGCCGCGGTGGTGCAGCGCCTGCACCCGGAGTCGCAGGAGGTCGAGCTGTCCGACGGGGAACGGATCCCCTACGACGCCTGCATCATTGCCAGCGGGACGCGCATCGCCCCCGATGAGACGGAAGGACTCACCGGCCCCGGCTGGCGCACGAAGATGTTCGATTTCTACACCCTGGAAGGGGCGACGGCGCTCGCCAATGCGTTCGCCAACTGGGGCGGGGGACGGCTCGTGATCAACGTCGTCGAGATGCCCATCAAGTGTCCGGTGGCCCCCCTCGAGTTCGCCTTCCTCGCCGACTGGTTCTTCACCATGCGAGGGATTCGCGACCGGGTGGACATCACCTATGCGACGCCGCTCGATGGCGCCTTCACCAAGCCCATCTGCACCCGTGCGCTCAGCTATCTGCTCGACGAGAAGCACGTCCATCTGCTGACCGAGTTCAACGCCGGGCGCGTGGACGGTGAAGCGGGAGTGCTCGCCTCGTGGGACGAGCGCGAGGTCCCGTTCGACATTCTGGTGAGCATCCCGCTGCACCAGGGGGCGGACTTCGTGAAGCACACCCCGGGGCTGGGTGACGATGCCGGCTTCGTGAAGACCGACCATCACACGCTGCAGAGCAAGCTCTCCCCCTCGATCTTCGCGATCGGCGATGCCACCAACGTCCCGGCATCGAAGGCGGGCTCGGTGGCACACTTCGAGGGGGAGATCCTCGAGGAGAACATCGCGCGCTTCCTCGAGGGACTGCCCCCCGAGCCGGCCTTCGACGGCCACGCCAACTGCTTCATCGAGACCGGCTTCGACAAGGCGCTCCTGATCGACTTCAACTACGACACCGAGCCGCTCCCCGGGAAGTTCCCGTTCGCCCGGATCGGACCGATGTCGCTGCTCAGCGAGAGCAAGGTCAACCATCTCGGCAAGATGGCCTTCAAGTGGATCTACTGGAACTTGCTCCTGCCGGGGCACGACATGCCGGGCATCAAGCCGCAGATGACGATGACCGGCAAGGAGCCGCCCGCCGAGTTCGCCGGGCGCTGACAGGGACGTCGACCAACGGCGCCGCCGGGCACCGCCGCCCATACCCCCGCCCATCCCCCATGCACGCAGGGACACCATGACCACCATGACGATTGCCGGCGCCACGCTCGACGTGGACGCCGAGGGCTACCTCCAGAAGCCCGAACAGTGGAACGAGGCGGTGGCCGAGGAGCTTGCCGCCAAGGAGGGCATCACCCTCACCGACCGTCACTGGCTCGTGATCCGTTTCATGCGCCAGCGGTACCTGGAGACCGGCGACGCACCGACCATCCGCTCGCTGGGAAAGGAATCGGGCGTCGACATCAAGGCGCTCTACCAGCTCTTTCCCAAGGGGCCGGCCAAGCTCGCCGCGAAGCTCGGCGGCATCCCGAAACCCCACGGTTGCATCTGACGCCCTCACCTGGAGCTTCCAGTCATGTCCGGCACCATTGAGAAGGTCTCCATCATCGTCTCGAAGGGCTCGTTCGAGGGCGTGTATCCCGCGCTCATCATGGCCAATGGCGCCCGCATGGAGGGGATCGAGGCCAACGTCTTCTTCACCTTCTTCGGAATGGACGCCATCAACAAGGCGCGCAACGAGCACCTGAAGGTGGCTACCGTCGGCAACCCCGGGCTGCACATCCCCACCATGGTGGGGGGGCTTCCCGGCATGTCGACGTTCGTGACGCACCAGATGGAGAAGAAGATGGAGGAGCTCGACTTCCCGCCCATCCCGGAGTTCATCCAGCTGCTGGCCGATTCGGGCGCCAAGTTGTATGCATGCAAGGCGTCGGTCGACATGTTCGGCCTTGCCCGCGAGGACTTCATCGACGACCTCGAGGGGATCATCACCGTCGGACAGTTCTACCAGCTTGCGGCTGGCGGACAGGTCATCTTCACATGACACAGGCTGGTGATGCCGGCGCCGCGCCGGGGAGCGCGGCGCCGGCGGACGGAGAAGGGGAGTTTCGCGTCACCCTGACCCTCGAGGGGGGGTATCGATTCGACGTCGATCCGGGGCTCGACGGGGCGCGCCACTTCCACATCGACGAGACGCCCCCCTTGGGTGAGGGCGCCGACATCAGTCCGTCGCGCACCCTGGCCTCGGCCATGGCGTCGTGCCTGGCGTCGTCGCTGCTCTTCTGCCTGCGCAAGTCGCGGATCGAGGTGAAGGGCCTGCGGGTGGAGGCCCGCGGCACCCTGGTGCGCAACGAGCGCAAGCGCCTCCGCGTCGGCGGGTTGCACGTGGAGCTGTTTCCCGAGGTTGCGGCTGGCGACGTGGAGCGCATGAAGCGCTGCCTCGAGATCTTCGAGGACTTCTGCGTCGTCACCGAGAGCGTGCGACACGGCATCCCGGTCGTCGTCGGCGTCGAGACCCGCGCCAGCTGACCGGGCCGCAGGGGAACGGGAGCCGGGGCGCCGCACGCGCGGCGGCATGGCGCGACGCTTCGGCCCGCCGCGCCGTGCGCGCTCCAGCGGCGGGCTGCGCCCGTCAGCGCGGCGAACGTACCTCGCTCATCAGGGCGACCACGTTTCCCTCGGAATCGTCGAGGAACGCCATCCAGAGTTCATGGTCGGGCATCCGCGCCACCAGATGCGGCCCTTGGGCAAAGGCGACGCCGCGATCCACCAGGGTCCGGTACGCGGCCGGCAGGTCGTCCACGGCGTAGTAGAGCACCGAGCCGGGACGAAAGGCCTCGCCGTCCTCGGGCTCGGCGAGCATCAGGCGCACGCCGCCGCAATCGAAGAAGGCGAGCCCGGGAGGTGCCGCGAACAGGAACCGGAGTCCGAGGATGTCGCGATAGAAGGCGATCGCCCGCTCGATGTCCCGGGCGGGGATCGCCACCTGGCCGAGTCGGGTGAGGGAGGCTGGGCTATCGGTCATGGCACCTCCAGCGTCTGCGGGGGGGGGCGGGCGCGGCCAGGGAGCCGCGCCCGTGGCGATGGGTCAGCGGCGCATCCGTTCGCGCTGTTCCGCCGCCTTCTCCACCAAGCGGCGCAGCTCCTTGATGGGCTCGGGGGAATCATCCACCTGCAGGCGCAGGACGACGTCGTTGTTGAGCCAGACGCCGGCGCCCTTCTTGACGATCACCATCGCGGCCGACTGCATCCCGCGGGTGTCGCCGCCAGCCGCCTGTCCCGCCTCGAGCGCCGCCTGCAGGCGGAGGGAGAGGTGGCCGCTCGTCTCCTCGAACGCCTTGACCATCGCCGTCACCACGCCCTCGCCCGCCAGGATGTTCCCCTGGGCCGAGCAGTACTTCCCCTGTCGGTCGCCGGCCCAGGCGCTCGCGCGCGGGCCGGTGTAGGCGGCGACGTCGCCCGACGCGTTCATCACGGCGAACTGTCGCCCGTGCTTCGTCCAGTCCTCGGGGCGGGGATCGGGGTCACTGCTCCACACGCGCTGCACGACGTCCTTAGGCGACAGGCCCTGCCGGAGGAGTGCGAGCGCCTGCGGTCCGTAGCTCACGTCGACGATGGCCTGCGTGGCGACGACGCCGACGCCGGCCTCGGCCCAGAGCACACCGTTCCCGACGGAGAAGACGCGACTCTGCACCGCCCCCCCCACCTCGCCGGTCGACGGGTCGTATCCCAGGATCGAGAAGGTGGCGACGGGCGGCCACGGGAGCCCGGGCGGGGCCGGATGCTGGGCCCGGACGCCCTGGGCACTGGCAAGCAGAAGGGGAAGGGCGCAAGCGGCACGCCGGATGGAGGCGATCATGTGGGACACCTCATGCTGATGGGTGGGCGCCCCGCCTCGTGCGCGGCACCGGAGGGCCGAACAATGATCGCGGTTGCGCCTGCGCGTCTAGGGGAGCGACGGCGCGGGGAGGAGGGGTGCCCCCCGTTCCCGCTGCTGCGCGGGAGTTGTGGAGCCACCCCCCCGCACGCATTTTTATCCACGCTGTGCGATCCGAACAACGGGCGGGAGACCCCCGCGGGAGAGTTCGCGAAGGTGGCAGAGTTGGCCTTTCGAGAAGGGATCTGGGACCAGATCCGCCTGCGTGAGACGCGGTACCACGAGCACGCATATCTTTTCGTGCTCGCGGCGCTGGAGTTTCACCACACTCGTCTTGCCGAACGACGTCACGTGGATGGTCGCGAGCTCGCCACGGCGGTGCGCGACCTGGCGCTGGAGAAGTTCGGTGTCATGGCTCGCCTGGTGCTCGAGCACTGGGGGATCCGGGCGACGGCGGACGTGGGGGACATCGTCTTCACGATGGTGGACCTCGGGCTCCTGATGACGCAGCCGAACGATTCGCGACTTGATTTCGTCAACGTCTATGAGTTCGATCAGGCCTTCGAACGGGCATATCCCTGGAGTGCAGAACACCTGGCCTGACGGCGCGTCGCGACCGGCGACGCGTCCTCCCCTCATGCGCTTGGAGGCGCAGTGACCCAAAACATGGAATTTCCGCAATGCCAGAAGTGCGAGAAGGGCGTGCTGCTCCCTCTCAGCGACTACGGACGCGACGGCGCGCCGATCACCTACAAGGCGTGGGTGTGCAGCAACCCGGAGTGCGGCTTCAACATCCGTATCGACAACGGCGAGATCAGCTTCGGACGGACGGTCGGCCAGTCCCACAAGTAGGCCGCGGCGTCCCCCGGCCGCGGCCAGCCCGATGACGGTCCACGTCGTGACAGCCGAGCAGGCCGCGGCACGCGACGCGGCGGCAATTGCCGCCGGAGTCCCTTCGATGCAGTTGATGCGCCGCGCCGGCCTCGGCGCGGCGCATGCCATTCGCGCCCTGTGCCCGCCTGAGGCGGGGCAGCGTGCGGTGGTGTGTTGCGGCCCCGGCAACAACGGGGGGGACGGCTGGATCGTCGCGGCCGCGCTGGCTCGCGCCGGGATGTCGGTGCACGTGCGGGCCGCGGGCGAACCGCGCAGCGGCGACGCCGCGACCGCGCGGGACGAGGCGCTGGGCGTCGTGTCGTTAGGCACCCCCGACGCCCCCCCCGACCTGGTGGTGGATGCCTTGCTGGGGACGGGGGCCCGCGGCGCCCTGCGCGGGGCGATCGCCGAGCTCGCGGCCTACGCCAATGCGGAGCGGCGTCGCGGCGCGCGCCTGGTGGCGCTCGACCTTCCCACCGGGCTCGACGCCACCACGGGCGAGATGGCGGAGGGGGGCGTCGTCGCCGACACCACCATCACCTTCGGCACCGTCAAGCGCGGGCACCTCCTGTCGCGCTCGCCCTGCGGCGAACTCCTCGTCGTCGACATCGGATTGGGGAGGCATGCCGCCCTCGCCGATGGGGCGCCAACGCTCGTCGACCCGGCGTGGTTCGCCCACCACGTACCCCCGATGCCGGCCGAGTCCCACAAGGGAACGCGACGGAGGATCCTGATCGTCGGTGGCGACCGCGGCATGGCGGGAGCCGTCGGGTTGGCCGCACACGGCGCCCTGCGCTCGGGAGTGGGGATGGTCAAGCTGTGCGTCCACGAGGCGAGCCTGACACCGTTGCAGGGGGGCGTCCCGGAGGCGACGGCGGTGACCTGGCCCGACGGCGATCCCGATCGCACGCTGGTCGCGTGGCCTCACGCCGTCCTGATCGGCCCCGGGCTGGGCGGTGACGCCGCGGCGCGCGAACGGGTGACCCGCTGGCTGTCGGAGTGGACGGGGCCCGTGGTCCTGGATGCCGACGCGCTGAACGCGTTCGCTGGCGATGAGGCGGCGCTTGGCGACCTCCTCGACGGACGACCGGCCATCGTGACGCCGCACCCGCTCGAATTCGCGCGGCTGATCGGCGTCGACGTCGACACGGTCCTCGAAGAGCGGTTCGACATCGGGGCGCGACTCGCGCGTGCGCTGCACGCGGTGGTCCTGCTGAAGGGGGTCCCGACCGTCATCACGGCCCCCGATGGCACCTCGATGGTGAGCGCGAGGGGGACCCCCGTGCTCGCGACGGCGGGGAGCGGCGACATCGTGGGAGGGATCGCGGCGACGCTGCTGGCGCAGACGGGTGATCCGTTCGCCGCCGCCGCCTGCGCGGCCTTTGCGCACGGCCGGGCAGGGGAGATCGCCAACGCGGGGCGGCCGGCTCGCGGGATCGTGCTCGACGACGTCGTGCGTGCCCTGGGGATGGCGTGGGGCGACTCCGATCCCGTCGACGTCGGCGTCATGGCGCGCCTCCCGGCCATCGGCCAAGGCTGACGGCGCCGTCGTGCATTCGACGCACATCGGGCTGGGCCCCGGACGTGAGTTCGACCTCGTGCGCGCCATGCTGGCGCGTTGGGGCGAGCTGGCCCGCGGAGTCGGTGACGACGCGGCGATCCTCGACGTCCCCGCAGGCGAACGGGTGGTGGTGAGCACCGACGCATCGGTGGAGGGGGTGCACTTTCGGCGGGAATGGCTCTCCCTTCGCGAGTTCGGGTACCGCGCCAGCGCGGCCGCCCTGAGCGACCTGGCGGCCATGGCCGCGGCACCGCGCGGGATGGTCGTCGCCCTCACGATTCCCGAGGCGTCGATGGCGGAGGTCGAGGCGCTCGCCGACGGCATCGGCGATGCCGCCCGCCAGACGGGGACGCCGATCGTGGGCGGTGACATCACGCGTGGCCGACAGCTCGCCGTCGCCATCACGGTGATCGGCTCGACGGCGGTCCCGGCGCGACGCGATGCCGTGGCGGCGGGTGACATCATTTATGTGACCGGCGTGCTTGGCGGGCCATCGGCGGCCCTGCGGGCGCTGGAGCGCGGAGAGGTGCCCGAGCAAGCGCTGCGCGAGCGCTTCGCGCGGCCGCGCCCGCGCCTGGCGGAGGCGGCGTGGCTGGCGCAGCACGGCGTCCGCGCCCTCATCGACATCTCCGACGGCCTGGCCTCGGAGCTGCAGCACCTGGCGGTCGCGAGCGGGCTCGAACTGCGGATCGACGCCGACCGGATACCGGTCATGCGCGGATGCACCTTCTCGGATGCGACGCACGGCGGCGAGGAATACGAACTCGTCGTCGCGGCGCCCCACCCGCTCGATGTCGACGCGTTCGCGCGGACGTTCGCGCTCCCGCTCAGTGAAATCGGGCGCGCGCGTCGTGCCGAGGTGCCGGTCGTGGTGGCGTCGCGCGCGGGGAGCGGCGAGCGCGTTGACCTCGGTGTGGGGCACGACCACTTTTCGTCGTGATGCGCGCGCTCCTCGTCGGCCTGACGTTTCTCGTGGCCACGCCTACCCTCGGGGGGCTGGTCTTCCTTGCCGCGCTGCTGCGCGTTCCCGACCGTGACGGCTCGATCTTCGACTGGGCGCCGCGCGTGTGGGCCCGCATGCTCCTGTGGGCCGGCGGGGTGCGGTTGCACCTGCATCACCCCGAGCGCATCAGGCACGGAAGCTCGCGCATCTACGTCTCGAACCACGTGTCGTGGTACGACGTCTTCGCGCTGGCGTCCGTGCTGCCGCGGAGCAAGTGGATCGCCAAGGCCGAGCTGGCGCGCATCCCGATCTTCGGCCCCGCCGCGCGGGCGGCCGGGGTGATCTTCATCGAGCGCAACAACCGGAAGGCGGCCTTCGCCCAGTACGAGAAGGCGGCGGAGAGCATCCGGCAGGGCGCGTCGGTCATTGTCTGCCCCGAGGGAACCCGCGGCGAGCGCTACGAGCTGCGCCCGTTCAAGAAGGGGCCGTTCGTCCTCGCCGTTGCGGCTGGCGTCCCCATCGTGCCCACGCTCGTGCACGGAACCATCGCCGTGCATCCGAAGGGGGCATGGCGGGTGCGCCGCGGCGACGTGCACATCCACTTCCTGGAGGAGATCTTCACTGCGGGTCACTCCTACGAGGAGCGCAATGAACTGGCCCAACTCACCTGGGATCGCATGGCCGACGCGCTTCGCGAGCACTACGGTATCGACAGCACGACGCCCAGCCGGCGCTTGAGCGCGACCATCGCCGACTGAAGGACTTTTCGTCTTCTCGTCTTCTCGTCTTCTCGTCTTCTCGTCTTCTCGTCTTCTCATTCACCATGAGCACCATCCTCGACATCCACGCCCGCGAAATCCTCGACAGCCGGGGAAATCCCACCATCGAAGTCGACGTCACGCTGCAGAGCGGGGCCGCGGGACGCGCCGCCGTCCCGAGCGGCGCCTCCACGGGCGAGCACGAGGCGCTGGAACTGCGTGACGGCGATGCCAAGCGTTACCTCGGCAAGGGGGTCCAGCACGCGGTCCAGAACGTCATCGACAAGATCGGCCCTGCGCTGCGCGGGATGGATCCGACCGAACAGGTGGAGATCGACCGCACGATGCTCGACCTGGACGGCACGCCCAACAAGGAAAAGCTGGGCGCCAACGCGATCCTGGGCGTCTCGATGGCCGTGTCCCGTGCCGCCGCGGTGGAGAGCGGGCTCCCGCTGTATCGCTACCTTGGCGGTCCGCTGGCGCGCACCATGCCGGTGCCCTTGATGAACATCCTGAACGGTGGTGCGCACGCCACCAACACGGTCGACTTCCAGGAGTACATGATCGTCCCGGTTGGCGCCGAGACCTTTGCCGACGCGCTGCGGATGGGGGCGGAGGTCTTCCACGCGCTCAAGCAGGTGCTCGTGAAACGGAAGCTCTCGACCGGCGTCGGCGACGAGGGGGGCTTCGCTCCCGACCTCAAGAGCGATGAGGATGCGCTGAAGGTCGTGATCGAGGCGATCGAATCGGCCGGCTACGCACCGGGCAAGGAGGTGGCCCTCGCCCTCGATTGCGCCGCGTCGGAGCTGTTCGACAAGAAGGCGAAGCACTACACGTTCAAGAAGAGCGGGGCGGGGACACGCGACGCGAAGGGGATGGTCGACCTGTACGCGCAGTGGCTCGACGAGTACCCCATCGTCTCCATCGAGGACGGGCTCGCCGAGGACGACTGGGAGGGCTGGTCCGTCCTCACCGCGCAACTCGGCGACCGCGTGCAGCTGGTGGGGGACGACCTCTTCGTGACCAACACCGAGCGGCTCGCCAAGGGGATCGAGAGCGGCGTGGGCAACTCGATCCTGATCAAGGTGAACCAGATCGGGACGCTGACCGAAACGCTCGAGGCCATCGAGATGGCGCGCGCGGCGGGGTACCTGTCGATCATCTCGCACCGCAGCGGCGAGACGGAGGACACCTTCATCGCCGACCTCGCGGTCGGTACCGGCGCCGGCCAGATCAAGACGGGGAGCGCATCTCGCACGGACCGTGTTGCCAAGTACAACCAGCTCCTGCGCATCGAGGAGCAGTTGGGCGGCGTGGCCGAGTATCCCGGCGGCGCGATCTACGGACTCTGATTCGTTCGCATCATGAAGCGATTCCTCGTCGCGCTCGGGTGCCTGCTCGCCGTGTATTTCGCGGTGCAGGGCGGGGAGTATTCCACGACCGACCTGATCATGCAGCGGGGAAAGGAGCGGGCACTGCGCGCGACGATCGACTCGCTGAAGCACGACGTGGATTCGCTTGCGCGATTCAAGCGCCGGATCGCCACCGACCCGGCGCTGCAGGAGCGGATTGCCCGCGAGGAGAACGGATTCGTGCGGAGCGACAAGGAGCTGGTGTACCGGTTCGTGGAGCCGGGAAAGGGAGGGCAGTAGCGACCACGGCCGTTCCCTTGACTTCACTCCCGCGGCGTCTAGATTTCACCATCCTGACGCGGGGTGGAGCAGCCTGGTAGCTCGTCGGGCTCATAACCCGAAGGTCGCGGGTTCAAATCCCGCCCCCGCTACTTCGCACGACGAACAGAACGCGGTCGGTGCCCTTGGCGCCGACCGCGTTTTCGTTTGCCCCACCCGGCGCGTCAGTAGTTGCCGCCAAAGCCCGCCAGCAGGAAGGTCGTCTGGGCACCGGAAGTCATGTAGGGGATGCCGAGCCTGGCGGCGGAGCGGATGGCGGTCACGAGCTTCGGGTCGCTCGCGTCCACCGTGACGCCAATCACGGAAGATCCTCCGGGCCCCGCGCCCGGCCACACGTCCCAGTCGAGCACCCAGTGTTGCCGCTGGAACGTGAAGTCGGTCGGGAGGAGCGACTTGAGCTCGGCCGGGACGACGCCGGTCCCTGCATCCGCCGGCCAGCCCTGCTTCTCTGTGTTGTAGCTGTAGGCGGCGAGCCGTACTGCCTGCACATCGCCGACGACGGCGCGGGCCTCCGCCTTCGCCCGCAGCTCGGTATAGCGCGGGAAGCCGAGCCGGACCAGGAGTCCCAGGAGGATGAGGACCACCATCAGCTCGGGGATGGAAAACCCTCGACGCGCGCGCATCAGTGTCCCCGCTTGGCGATGAGCTCCTCGCTGCGCCCGAGGATGCTGGAGGCGGGAGTGCGGGAGTCGTACATCAGGGTGACGGAGTCGACGTGCGTGGATAGGGTGAAGACGGAGTCGGTGCGGGGGCGATAGTCGATCGCCGCGTGCTGCGCGACCCCGGCCTCGGAGAGCGTGCGGGGGAGACGTCCCTGGGTCGCCCGGAAATGCGCCACGCTGTTGGCGGCGAGGTAGAGTTTCGCACGGGCGCTCGCCTCCTCGAGCTGCAGCTCCCGCTGGAGTTCGTCCACCGATGGTCCGCCAGTCGCGAACGATGGATACGGGGCGAACCAGACGGCGAGGCAGGCCACCGAGAGTATGGCGACGAGGGTGTGCCGCATCCCCGTGGACGGAGCGAAGGGCGTCGATGCTTCGACCTCGCGCCGCTTCTCCTCCATGAACTCGTTGACCATGGCCTGGACCGCCGCATCGGGGCGTCGCGGCGTGGGTGTTGGGTTCGGAGGCATTCGTTGGGAGAGGGTTCGGGGCGACCGGCTCGAGGGAGAACGCGCGTACCGGATGGTTCCCCTCCTAGGACGCACGGCTGGCGTTTGCGTCATCGTCTTCGTGGCGAACGCTCCCCCCTATGACGCGAGCCGGGAGGTGGTTAGGTTTCCCCTCCCTCGGGACGTACACGGCTGGGTAGCTCAGGTGGTTAGAGCACGGCACTCATAATGCCGGGGTCGCCGGTTCGAATCCGGCCCCAGCTATCGAGCAGGGCGCCTTGGCGATTGGCCAGGGTGCCCTGCTGCGTTTGATCGAGCGCGGGTCACGGACCCGGTTCGCGAGAGGGGACGGCTCGTATCGTCAGTGGGCGTCGCTCGAGGCGTCGCTCGAGGCGCCGCCCGGCGTCCCCTCGTCCGTCAACTACCCCAGCGGCCGATGCCACCCACCGAGACTACCGCCGTTCCTCCCGTCATCCTCGTCGACGAGGACGATCGCGAGCTCGGGACGGCGGGGAAGCTGGAGGCGCATCACACGGGAGCCTTGCACCGCGCCGTCTCCGTCTTCGCCTTCGACGCGTCGGGCGCCCTGATCCTGCAGCGCCGCGCCGCCGGGAAGTACCACTCGGGCGGGCTGTGGTCCAATACCGCCTGCACGCATCCGCGGCGGGGCGAGAGTCCCGCCGATGCCGCGCGTCGGTGCGTGCGCGAGGAGATGGGGGTGGAGTGCGCCACGCTGGAGGCGGCCTTCGCGTTCGTCTACCGCGCGCAGGTTGCCCCGGCGCTCATCGAGCACGAGTACGATCACGTCTTCGTGGCGCGGGTCGTCGACACGCCGCGGCCCAACGCGGACGAGGTCGAGGCGTGGCGCGCGTCGTCGTTGGCCGAGGCGCTGGCCGAGGTGCGCGCTGACCCGGCTCGCTACTCGGCGTGGTTTCCCCTCGCGCTCGAGCGGTTGGCGCCCCTGGACGTGTGCCGTCGGGCGGAGCGTCCCCTCGCCTGAGGGGCGACGTCAGGTCACGAGCGCCGGGCGTGAGAGGGGTGGTGCTTCGCCATCCGCGTGCACGGTCCGGTCCCGCGCCCACGATCGCAGGGCGGCCAGCGGCTCGGACATGGTGCGAGAGAGGGGACGGGTGGCGCGCAGTTCGTGTTCGACGCGCTCATGTGCCAGCGCGCTCCCCGCGCTGAAGGCGTCGTAGAGCGCGGAGACGATGGCCTGCTCGATCTCGGCGCCGCTGAAGCCATCGGAGGCGGCAGCGAGCTGGTCGAGCGCGAAGGCGGAAGGATCGCACCCGCGCCTGCGCAGGTGGATCTCGAAGATCTCCCGACGCGCGGCGGCGCGCGGGAGGTCGACGAAGAAGACCTCGTCGAAGCGCCCCTTGCGAATGAACTCCGGCGGGAGCGACGAGACATCGTTGGCGGTGGCGACGACGAACACGTCGCCGCGCCGGTCCTGCAGCCAGGAGAGGAACGAGCCGAAGACACGTCGCGACACGCCGCCGTCGTGCTCACCGGACGACGCGGCGAAGGCCTTCTCGAGCTCGTCGATCCAGAGGACGATGGGCGCCATGCGCTCAGCGGTCCGGAGCGCGCGTTTGAAGTTCTTCTCGCTGTCGCCGACGTACTTGTCGTACAACAGGCCGGGGTCGAGCCGAAGGAGGGGGAGCCCCCACTCATGCGCGACCGACTTGGCGCACAGGCTCTTGCCACACCCCGGAACGCCGAGGAGGAGGATCCCCTTGGGGAAGGGGAGGCCGAAGGCGCTGGCGCGATCGGGCTCGAGGACGGCGCCCCGGCGACGTGCCAACCAACTCTTCAGTCCCGCCAGCCCCGCCACCTGGGACATGCCCGTCTCGGTGGGCCAGTATTCGAGCAGCCCGTCCTGCTCCACCGCCTGGCGCTTCGCCGCCGTCACTCGTGGGATGTCGAGCGCGGACAGCGCGCCGTCGGTCATGATCAGGCGGGTGAGAACCTTCTCCGCCTCGGTCAGCGAGAGCCCGGCGAGATTGTGCAGGAGGCGAGCGCGATCGGTCGGAGTGAGGTCGACTCGCACCGGCATTCGAGCCGCATGGTCGCGGACCACGCGCTCCAGGAGGGCGCGATATTCCTCCGGCTCCGGCGACGGGAGGGAGACCACGATGGCGTGGGGGCGGAGCGACTCCGGGAGCCGGACGTCGCCACCGCTGATGACGATCGCCCCGCGTCGCGTGGCGAAGCGATCGACCACGTCATGGAGTTGGGCGACCACTTCCGGGTCGCCGAGGTGTGCGTCGAGCGCTGGGAAGTGGTAGATGCCGGCCCCCTCCCGCTCCACGTGCCGGAGGGCCTGCGTCGGGAGGGCGGTCTCATCGGCGAAGGGGTCGCCCGGAGCGCTCCCGCGCCGCACGCCCTTGGAGCGCCGCCACTCGAAGTAGTGCAGCGAGAGGCGGGAGGCGACGTGCCGCAGGACCTCGGTCGCGCGCTCGTACTCCCACGTGTCGACCACGATGAGTGCATAACGGGAGCGGACGAGGAGCTCGAGCTCTTCGATGAATTCGGGGAGGGGCATGGAGGGGTGGAGAGTGGCGCGTTACCAGTTCCCTCCAATGACTGTCCGTTTGGAGGCGCGTCACCGGTGGGTCGTGATGGTGGGAGGGTTCCCTTCGGGAGCACCTCCCCTATTAACTTCCCGTCCTCATTTCCCCCCATCCGCGTATGCCGAAGTCGAAACGTCCAGCAGCGATCACCGGCGACAACCCCGTCATCGAGACGCCCCGTACGCAGGCCGACCGGATGTTCCGCGCAGCGCAGGAGTGCGCGCGCCAGCGCCAGCGCTATGCGCGACTCGTCGATCATGGGGCGCACGAGGATGAGCAGCAGGGGGCGCTCCGCGTCGCCTGCATCTGCGACGAGGTCCTCGTCTCGAGCGCCCGGTCGTACGAGGCCGTGGCGGCCAACGCGTCCTCGCACCGCGACGAGGAGTGGTGGCACAAGGCCAACGCGCTGTGGCACGCGGTGCGCGAGTACAACCGGCGCCATCAGGGGTGCGACCAGGGGAGCCGTCGCTTCACCGACCATTCGCCCACCCGGCTCGGCGAGCTGGCGATGGAATACGACCTGGAAGCGTCGGCGTTGCTCGCCCTGCAGCATGCCGTGTCGGCCTATCGCAAGGTGGTCCCCGACGCGGAGCTCGACCTGGGCGGGGCGGCGCGCGTCGCCTGAGGGACGGAACGGATGTGCACGGAGGAACGACCGGGGCGACCCGGTCGTTTGCCTTTTGTCCCCTGGACGTTTCCGTGAAGCACTCCCGCCGCATCCATGCCGACGCATCGACTGACCGCTTCACTGCACCTTCCCATCGCGATCGAGCAGGTCTTCCAGTTCTTCGCCCGGGCGGAGAACCTGGGGCGGATCACCCCGCCTGAACTTGGCTTCGCCATCCGGACGCCCCTCCCCATCGCCATGCACGAGGGGACGCTCATCGACTACACGATCCGGCTTCACGGCGTCCCGATGCGGTGGCGTACCCTCATCTCGACGTGGGACCCTCCGCACGCATTCGTGGACGAGCAGATCGAGGGGCCATACGCGCTATGGCACCACACCCACCGATTCCGCCCCGACGGGCAAGGGGGGACGTTCATCGATGATGAGGTCCGGTACCGGCTTCCGTTGGCCCCACTGGGCGACATCGCGCTCCCGCTGGTGAAGCGGCAGCTGCGCCGGATCTTCGCCTATCGGACGGAGGCGGTGCGCCGGATCGTGCTGGACGAGGCGCGCGGGGCGGTCGCCTAACGACCCGCGGACGGGGCGTAGCGCCTCGTCGGCCACCCCCTCCCGTCGTGGGATTGGCGAAGCGGCTCGTCCCCTTGAGCGGGCGGAGCGCCCTGAGCCTGCGCACGTTGGAGCGCGGGGACGCGTGGGCGATGACGGGCGTGGCGTGGGAGGGGCGGTGCTGGCGCCGCCCGGTGCCCCAGCGGAACGTTCCACCGGTTCGTACGTACATCGTGCACTCGGGGATCGACCAAACGCCGATGGCGAGGGGGGGCGCGCTTGGATCGACTGGTCGAACTGCTGTTCAAGTTTCGTCCCTTCGCCTTCGCGCAGGGACGCCTGGGGTTCGACGCGCCGATCCCGGCGTGGGTGATCGCGCTGTTCGCCGCGGGGGCGATCGGGGCCGCCACCGCGGCGTACCTTCGCCATCCCGGTGAGCTGTCCCGTGCCACGCGATGGACGCTGGTGACGCTCCGGGCCACGGCGATCGCCCTGTTCGCGGTGGCCGTGGCGCGCCCGGTCCTCGTGCTCAGCAGTTCGATCCCGCAGCGCAACGTGGTGGCGGTCGTGGTGGACGACTCGCGCAGCATGGCGGTACGCGACCTGGACGGCGGGGCGCGCCGCGACATCGTGATGCACCTGGCGGGAGGGAGCGATTCGGCGCTCCTCCGGGCGTTGGCCGGTCGCTACCAGTTGCGGGTCTTTCGGCTGGGAGGGGGCGGGCGCCTCGCGGATGCGTCGGGCATTCGATTCGACGGGACGCGCACCAGGCTGGCATCGTCACTCCTTCGCGTGGAGGACGACCTGACGGGGGTGCCGACCGCTGGCGTGGTCCTGCTGAGCGATGGGGCCGACAACTCCGCGACGACACCGGGGGAGACCGGACTCACCGAGCAGCTGCTTTCCCTGCGGGCACGCCGCGTTCCGGTGTATGCGGTGGGGATCGGGCGCGAGCGCTTCGAGCGCGACGTGGAAGTGGCCCGGGTGGAGGCGCCGCGCACGTTGCTGCGCGACGCCTCGCTGTACGTGCAGGTGGTGCTGGTGCAGCGCGGCTACGGCGGCGCGCGGATCCCGGTGGTGGTGGAGGACTCGGGGCGGATCGTGGGAACGGCGACGGCGGTGCTGCCGCGCGACGGGGAGGCGGTGTCGGTCCGTATTCGCGTCCCCGCCAGCGAGGTGGGCGCGCGGCTGCTCGAGGTCAAGGTTCCGGTGCAGCCGGGCGAACTGATTGCCGAGAACAATGCGCGCGCGACGCTGGTGGCGGTACGCGACCGACGCGAGAAGATCCTCTACGTGGAGGGAGAGCCGCGCTTCGAGCTCAAGTTCCTTCGCCGGGCGGTGGAGGAGGACGGCAACATCCAGTTGGTCACGCTCCTCCGTTCCTCTCGCGACAAGTTCCTCCGCCTTGGTGTGGACGATTCGCTCGAGCTGGCGGCCGGCTTCCCCCGCACGCGCGAGGAATTGTTCGCCTATCGCGCGGTCGTGCTGGGGAGCGTCGAGGCGGCGTTCTTCACGGGCGACCAGCTTCGGATGCTCGCGGACTTCGTCGGCGAGCGCGGGGGCGGGTTGCTCCTGTTGGGGGGACGCGATGCCCTGGGCGAGGGAGGGTACGGTGGGACGGCGGTGAGCGACGCGCTCCCACTGGAACTGCAGGGGGTGCCGGGCGATGCCGCGGTCGTCACGGCGCTGCGCGCGCGGCCGACCGGGGCGGGGAGCGGACACCCCGCATTGCAGCTCGCGGCGACCGACAGCGCGACGCGCGCCCGGTGGGAGGCGCTGCCGCCGCTGACGTCGGTCAACCGGCTGGGACGGCCCAAGCCGGGGGCGACGGTGCTGCTGGACGGGATGACCGCTGACGGCGGCACGACGCGTCCGCTGCTGGCGTTCCAGCGCTATGGCCGCGGCAAGGCGATCGTGTTTGCGGCACAGGATTCGTGGCTCTGGCAGATGGATGCCGCGATCGCGGTCGACGACCAGACGCACGAGACGTTCTGGCGCCAGATGTTGCGCTGGCTGGTGAGCGACGTGCCCGACCGGGTGGAGCCGCTGGTGGCGGAAGAGAGCGGCCCGGGCGAGGGGATCGCCGTCCGCGCCGAGGTGAGCGACTCGGCATTCCTGCGGGCGAATGGGGCCACGGTGGCAGGGACCATCACCACCGCATCCGGTGTCACACAGGACGTGGCGCTGGAGTGGGCGGTCGAGCGCGATGGGGAGTACCGGACGACCTACGTCCCGGAGGGGAACGGGGTGCACGAGGTGCGACTGCGAGCGGTAGTCGGGCGCGATACGGTGCTGGCGGAGCCGGCGTTCGTGCGCGTGGCGCCGCCGGCGGCGGAGTATTTCGGCGCCGAGATGCGACCGGCGCTGTTGCGGCAGCTTGCCGAGGAGACGGGGGGACGCTACTACCCGGCCGAGCGCGCGCTGGACGTGGCGAGGGACCTGCAGTACAGCGCAAGCGGAGTGACGGTGGTGGAGAGGAAGGACCTGTGGGACATGCCGGCGCTGCTGGTGCTGCTGTTGTCGGCGTTAGGCGCGGAGTGGGCGCTGCGGCGGCGGCGGGGGGTGGCGTGATGGGTATGGTGAAGGGAGTCGGCGTGACAACGGGCTGCGGCGTGAAGCCGACCGGCATGGGAGCGAGGGCGATGAGGCCTGCGCGGAAATGGTACGGCGCCTGGGGGGGCGTGCTGGTAGCGTTGTTATCGGGGGGGGCCCCCCACGCCACTGCGGCGGCACAGGCACCGCCCCCCGCAGCAGTTGCCGAGTCCCCGCGCACCGCCTTCCTCGTCGTCGTCGGGGTCGGCGGAGAGAAACGCCTCGCCGAGGCGTTCCACGGGTGGGCTGCCACCATCGCCCGCGCCGCCACCGCTCGCTTCGGCGTCCCGGATTCTCTCGTCACCGTGCTCGGGGAAGACTCGACGCGTGCCGGCGTGCGCGGGCGCTCGACGCGCGACAACGTGTTGCACCACCTCGCACGACTGGTGGCATCCTCGCGCCCAGGCGACCGGCTGGTGATCATCCTCTTCGGGCATGGCTCCACGCAGGACGCCACCGCGCGCTTCAACGTCCCCGGCCCTGACCTCTCCGCCGAGGACTTCCGGACGGCGCTCGCGCCGCTGCGCGACGTCGCGGTCGTCTTCGTGAACACCACCAGCGCCAGCGGCGACTTCGTCAGGGTGCTCTCGGCGCCCAATCGCACCATTATCGCCGCGACCCGCTCGGGTCGCGAGCAGAACGCGACGCTCTTTCCCGCGCACTTCGTGGCGGCGCTCACGCAGGATGGGGCCGACAGCGACAAGGATGGACGCGTGAACCTGCTCGAGGCCTTCACCTACGCCCGCCACGAAGTGGAGCGGGTATTCGAGCAGGGGAATCGCCTCGCCACCGAGCACGCCGTGCTGGACGACGACGGCGACGGCGTGGGGCACGGCGATGCGAGCGAGCGAGGGCCGGATGGGCCTCGCGCGCGCACGACCTTCCTGGAACCGCGGGGAGGGGCGACGGCGGTGGGCGATCCGCGCGTCGCACGGTTGGTGGCCGAGCGGCGGGAGATCGAGGGGCGGATCGAGCAGCTACGGGCCCGGCGCACGGCGATGCGCGAGGATGAGTACCAGAAGGCGCTCGAGCCGCTGATGATCGAGCTCGCCGAGAGGACGCGCGCCCTTCGCGCGCTGGAGGGGCGGCGACCATGACGCGAGCGACGTGCGGTTGGCGCGCCTGGCGAGTCGCGACGGCATTGCTGGCGGCGGTGGTCCCCATGGTCGCGTGCGCGCAGGACGCCGATCCGGTGCACCTGTCGGCCCGCGCGGCGGAGGCGAGGCAGCGCGGGGCGTACGACCAGTCGATTAGCCTCGCGCGGCAGGCACTGGCGCGTGACAGTGCACACGCCCCCGCGGCCCGGCTGCTGGTGCGGGCACTGATGGACGTGGGGCGATACGCCGACGCGGCCGCCGCAGGCGAGGCCTTCCGGCGCGCCTCCGGCGGCGCCGTCGACGCCGACGTCGTCACCGGCGACGCCCTCCGCGCCCGCGGACTCGCGTCGGAAGCGCGGGAGGCCTATCAGCGCGCGCTGGGCGGGAAGGACTCACTCACGGCCCGATTGCAACTGGCGACGCTGGCCCTCGAGGCCGGCCAGCGCGACGAGGCCATGCGCGCATTCGACACCTTCATCGGCGCCTACAACGCGAACCGCACGCGCCTCACCGCCGACGAGCTGCGCGCGGTCGCCGTCGCCTGCCGGTACCTCGGGCGCGACGATCCGCAGCTGTTCAAGGACGCGCTCACGGCGTACGACGAGGCCATCGCCCGCGATTCCGCCAACCTCGACACGCGCACCGAGCTGGGCTTCCTCTTTCTCGAGAAGTACAACGGCACCGATGCCCGCGCGATGTTCGAGGGAGTGCTAGCCATCAACCCGCGGCATCCCCGCGCGCTGCTGGGGATGTCGCGCGTGGTCTCGTTCGACGGGCGGGGCGACGCGTCGACCCTCGTGAGGAAATCGCTCGAGGTCAACCCGAGCGATCCCGAGGCGCGGGCGATCTCGGCGCTCCTCCTGATCGACGTCGAACGCTACGACGAGGCCGCGGCCGAGGCGATCCGGGGGCTGGCGGCCGACACCGGGGCGCCGTCGCCGCTCATCGCCCTGGCGGCGGCGCGCTTCCTCGCGGGCGACTCGGCCAACTTCACACGCGCCATCGCGCGGGCGCACGCCCGGCTCCCGGGGGCAGCGGATGCGGAGGTGACGCTGGCCGACGTCCTGGCGAGGAATCGGCTGTACCGACAGGCGGTCGCCTTCGCCCAGCAGGGGGCGGCCCGTGACCCGAAGGCGGCGCGGGCCCTGGCCCTGCTGGGGGTGAACCAGTTGCGCATCGGGCGCATGGCGGAAGGACGCGCGAACCTCGATCGGGCCTTCGCCCTCGATCCCTATGACGTCTGGGCGAAGAACACGCTCGACCTGCTCGACACCTTCGACGGCTATGTCGAGGTGCAGACGCCGCGCTTCACCTTCGTGATCGAGAAGAAGGACGCGCCGCTCTTGTCGCTGTACGTGGCGCCGCTGGCCGAGGAGGCGTTCGATTCGCTCGCGTCGCGCTACGGCTATCGCCCGGCGGAGCCGGTGCGCATCGAGTTCTTCCGCAGTCACGCCGACTTCTCGGTCCGCACGGTGGGGCTGGCGGGGCTCGGGGCGCTGGGGGTCTGCTTCGGGCCCGTGATCGCGATGGACTCGCCGGCGGCCCGGCGCGTGGGCGAGTTCAACTGGGGGGCGACGCTCTGGCACGAGCTCGGGCATACCTTCACGTTAGGCGCGAGCGATCATCGCGTCCCGCGCTGGTTCTCGGAAGGCCTGTCGGTGCACGAGGAGCGACGCGCGCGCCCGTCGTGGGGGAGCGACGTGACCCCGGAGTTCCTGGCGGCCTACCAGGGCGGGATGCTCGCGCCGCCGTCGCACATGAACGACGGCTTCATGCGCCCGCGCTTCCCGCAGGAAGTCGTCCTGTCGTACTATCAGGCGTCGCTCGTCGCCGAGTGGATCGAGGAGGAGAAGGGGATCGCGGGCATCAGGGCGATGCTGGCGGCCTACCGGCGCGGGGCGAGCACCCCGCAGGCGATGCGCGAGGTGATGGGACTCGACCTGGCGGCGCTCGATGCGCGCTTCGATGCCTATGTGCGCGGAAGGTTCGCGCGAGAGCTGGGGGCGGTGGCGCTGGAGCGTGGCGGCGAGCGCGACGGGGAGATCCGATGGGGCGGCGCGTTTGCCGACGCGATGCGCGCAGCGACGTCGTACGCGGAGCGGCAGGAGTGGGACGGCGCCGTCCGCGAGCTCGAGCGGGCCAAGGGGCTCTTTCCGTGGTACGCTGGCGAGGACAGTCCGTATCGCACCCTCGCGCGCATCCACCTGGTACGCGGCGACAGTGCGGCGGCGCTGCGTGAGCTGCGGGCGATGAGCGAGCGAAGCGAGGTGGCGTACGAGGCCAATCTCGAGCTGGCGGCCGTGGCGGCAGTGCGCGGCGATACCGCCACGTCGCTCGCCGCACTCGAGCGCGCGTTGTACATCTCCCCGTTCGACGCGTCCGTGCACGAACGCCTGGCCGAGGGGGCGGGGCGGGCGAGCCGGCATGGGCTGGCCATCCGGGAACGGCAGGCGGTATTGGCGCTCGACCCAAGCGATCGCGTGGAAGCGATGTACCAGCTCGCGCGCGCGTACGCCGACGCCGGCGACGTGGCCGCCGCGCGGCGGGAGGTGCTGCGGACGCTGGACCTGGCCCCGAACTTCGAGAAGGCGCAGGCATTGCTGCTGGCGCTGCGGGAGCGACGCCCATGAGGATCCGACGCCGCTGGTGGATGGTCGCGATCATGCTCGTCCCTGCGCTCACCCTCGCCGCCCAGGGCTTCCGAGGCGGACGGCGGGGGAGCCCCGGGCGCGCGCCGAATCCGAACGTCGCCTACGACGGGCGATTCACCTTCGTGCGCGTGAAGTTCGAGCCGCTGGGCGGAGGGTGGGACCTCAAGTGGGACCACGACTACCCCCGTGCCGAGAATCACTTCATGAAGATCCTCGAGGAGCTCACGACGGTGAAGCCGTATCTCGAGGGGAGCAACATCCTCGGCTTCGACGATCCGGAGCTCTTCAAGTACCCGATCGCCTACGTGTCGGAACCGGGGTTCTGGTCGATGAACGAGCAGGAACTCGCCGGGGTGCGTGCGTACGTGCAGAAGGGCGGGTTCCTCATCTTCGACGACTTCGCCGGGCAGCACTGGTTCAACTTCGAGCGGCGGTGGCACCAGGCGTTCCCCGGCCTCACGCTCGTGCGCCTGGACCGGTCTCATCCCATCTTCGACTCGTTCTTCCGCATCGAGTCGCTGGACATGGACCACCCCAACTACGGGGTGAAGGCCGAGTTCTGGGGCGCATTCGAGGACAACGACCCGGCCAAGCGGCTGGTGATGATCGCCAACTACAACAATGACATCGGCGACTACATGGAATGGTCCGACGAGGGCTTCCTCCCCATCTCGCTCACCAACGAGGCGTACAAGCTGGCGGTGAACTACATCGTGTACGCCATGACGCACTGACCCAGGAGATCCGTGACCACCACCGCCCCCGACGGCGTCGCCCTCGACGCGCCCGACGACCTCGCCCTGGCCGACAAGTTGCGCGCGGGGCAGCAGCAGGTGATGACCGAACTGCGCAAGCTGATCATTGGGCAGGAGCACGTCGTCGAGCAGGCGCTGACCGCGTTGTTCGCGGGCGGCAACTGCCTCATCGTCGGCGTCCCCGGCCTGGCGAAGACGCTCCTCGTGCACACGCTGGCCCAGGTGCTGGACCTGCGCTTCTCGCGCATCCAGTTCACCCCGGACCTCATGCCGTCGGACATCACGGGGACCGACATCATCCAGGAGGACCCTGACACCGGGCGGCGGCGGATGGCGTTCGTCCCGGGACCGATCTTCGCCAATATCGTCCTGGCCGATGAAATCAACCGCACGCCGCCCAAGACGCAGTCGGCGCTGCTGGAGGCGATGCAGGAACACCGGGTGACGGTGCAGGGGCGCACCTACTCGCTCGAGGAGCCGTTCTTCGTCTTCGCGACCCAGAACCCGATCGAGCTCGAGGGGACCTATCCGCTCCCGGAGGCACAGCTCGACCGCTTCATGTTCCAGGTGATCATCGACTACCTGGGCGAGGACGACGAGCTCAAGGTGGTGCAGACGACCACGGCGATCCAGCGGCACTCCTTCACCCATGCCATCACGGGCCCCGACATCGTGGCGTTCCAGCGCCTGGTCCGGCGCGTCCCGGTGGCCGACTCGGTCGCGCGCTACGCGGTGCACCTGGTGCGCGCGAGCCGCCCCACCTCACCCACCGCGCCCGACTTCATCACGCAGTGGGTCACGTATGGGGCATCGACGCGTGCGGCGCAGTACCTGGTGCTCGGTGGCAAGACGCGCGCCTTGATGCAGGGGCGCTACCACGTGTCGTTCGCCGACATCCAGGCCCTGGCGGCGCCGGTGCTCCGGCATCGCATCCTCACCAACTTCCACGCGCAATCGGAGCGGATCACGACCGACCAGGTGATCGCGCGCCTCGTCGAGGCCGTCCCGCTCCCCAAGGCCCGCCTCTAGCGCATGCCGTCGCCCGCTTCGCCATCGTCGTCCGGCCGCGACGCGCTTCCCGGGGTCCGCTTCATCGACCCCGAGGCGCTCGCGCGCGTGGGGAACCTCGAGCTCGTGGCCCGCTGGGTGGTGGAGGGCTTCATCTCGGGGTTGCATCGCTCGCCGCACCTCGGCTTCTCGACCGACTTCGCCGAGCACCGCCAGTACATGCCGGGTGACGACATCCGCCACATCGACTGGCGGGTGTACGCGCGCACCGAGCGCTACTTCCTGAAGGAGTACGAGGCCGACACGAACACCAACTTCATGGTGCTGCTCGACGTCTCGGGGTCGATGGGATTCGGCTCGACCGCGCTGACGAAACTGGAGTACGCCAAGTATCTCGCGGCCTCGCTGGCCTACTTCTCCCATCGCCAGCGTGACCGGGTCGGCATCGCGACGTTCGATGACGACATCGTGGATGTCGTACCGCCATCGGCCAAGCACCTGCCGCAGGTGCTGCACGCCATCGACCGCGCCGTCCCGCGAGGGACGGGCGCGCTGGCGCGCCCGCTCGCCAAGGTCGCCGAGAGCCAGCGCCGGCGCGGCTTCATGCTGGTCATCTCCGACCTGTACGAGGAGCCGGACAAGGTCATCGCGGCCCTCGGCCCGCTGCGAGACGCTGGGCATGACGTCGTCGTGATGCACTTCCTCGATCCGCGGGAACGCCACTTCGACTTCGAGGAAGCGGCGACCTTCGAGGATGCGGAGAGCGGCGTGCGGCTCCCCGTCGTGCCAGCGCGCCTGCGCCCGGCGTACCAGCGCCTGGTCACCGACCACATCGCCACGCTGGAGCGGCGCCTCGGCGAGCACCGGATCGACTACACCTTCGTCGACACGTCGCAGCCACTCGATGCGCTCCTGTTCGAGTACCTGCTGCGGCGCGAGCGGCTGCGGACGGTGAAGTGATGCGGTTCTCCTTCCTGGCCCCGCTGTTCGCAGGCGCACTGGCGGCGATTGTCGTGCCGCTGCTGGTGCACCTGGTGCACAGGGAACGGAAGGAGGCGGTGTCCTTCCCCTCGCTGATGTTCGTGCAGCGCACGCCCTACCAGCATGCCAGCCGCCAGCGGATCCGGGACTGGCTCCTGTTCGCCGCGCGATGCCTGATCATCGCGCTCCTGGCGGCGGCGTTCATGCGTCCGGTGCTGGCGCGCACGGCGGCGGCATCGCCGGGAGGGCGGGGCGGAACCGAGGTGGTCGTGCTGCTCGATCGCTCCATGAGCATGCGACACGGTGAGCGGTGGACGTCCGCCCAGCGGGCCGTGCGTGACCGCTTCGGCTCGTTGGGGAAGGGCGATCGACTGACGCTGGTCCCCTTCGACGTGCGGGCGACGGCGGTGAACGAGGCGACGGCCGATGGCGCCGCGCTGCGCTCCGCGCTGGATTCCATCATGCCGAGCGATGCCGGGACGCGCCTTGCCCCGGCGGTGGCGCTCGCCAGGCGGATCCTCGCGGGGACGGCGCTCCCGCTGAAGGAGGTCATGGTGGTGAGCGATTTCCAGCGCAGCGCGTGGGACCTGGACGACGATGTGACGCTCCCGCCGGGGACGAAGATCGTCCCGGTCGACGTCGGCGCCGGGGAGGTGGCCGATCGCTCCGTCCGGTCGGTTGACTTGCGTCGCGATGCGAGCGCGCCGCGCGACCGCGTGGTCGTGAGCGCCCGCGTGGTGAACGCCGGGCCGGCGGTGAAGGGTGTCGCGGCACGCCTGGAGGTGAACGGGCGCACGGTGGACGAACGGCGCATCGACCTGCCGAGCGATGGTGGGGGGACGGTGACGTTCGCCCCGGTGACGGTGGCAGGCGAGGGCGCCCCCGCTCGCGTCGTGCTCGACGCCGATGCCTTCCCCGGTGACGACGCGTTCCTGTTCCGGCTTCGCCGGCCGCCGAGCATTGGCGTCCTGCTGGTCGAGCACTCGGATGCACCCGCGGAACGAGGGATCTTCGTGCGCCGGGCCCTGGCGATCGGCGACCAGCCCACCTTCGAGGTGCGAGTGGCGAGATCGCGGAGCGTCACGGCGGCGGACCTGGTGGGGCGACAACTGGTGCTGCTGAACGACGCGGGGGTCCCCGCGGGCATCGGTGGCGCGCCGCTGCTCGAGTTCGTGCGAGGCGGCGGCGGGATACTCAGCGCGTTAGGCGAGCGGGCCTCGTCGCGCGCCTTCGCGGGGGAGGGCGGGGCCCTCCTGCCGGGCGCCGTTGGGGACCCGGTCGATCGGCTGGGCGGTCGTGGCGGCGTCCTCGGGTACCTCGATCGCACGCACCCAGCGCTTTCGATCTTTGGAGCCGCCCGCAGCGGCGACCTCTCGTCTGCCCGTTTCTTCCGGTATCGCCCGCTGCAGGTGGAAAGCGGGGCCCTGGCCCGGTTCGACGACGGGGCCGTGGCCCTCGCCGAGCACCGGGTGGGGCGCGGCCGGGTGATCACGTGGGGGAGCAGCCTGGACGGAGTGTGGAACGACCTTCCGCGACAGGCCGTCTACCTCCCCTTCCTGCACCAGCTGGTGCGATATGCCGCGGACTACCGTCCGGAGCGCGGGTCGTACGCGGTCGGTGAGTCGGTCGACCTCACCGACGCGGCAGGGGACCGCAACGCGTCGAATGGAGGGGAGCGCTTCACGGTCCGCACGCCGGATGGGGAGCGGATCGCCGTCGGGGGCGCGGGGGCGCCGCCGGCGCTGGAGCTGCGCCAGGCGGGGTGGTACGAGATGCGGCGCGCCGGCGTACCTAACGAGCGGCCGCGCCTGGTCGCGGCCAACCCCGCCCCGGCCGAGCTCGAGTTCGCGACCTTCGATCCCGTGCGGCTCGTCAACGCCCTCGCACCGGACGACGACGTGGTCGTGAGCCAGGGGACGGCCGACCCGGCCCAGCGCCTGGTGGAGCAGGAGCGCCGACAGTCGATCTGGTGGTACCTTCTGGTCGTGGCGACACTGGTCCTGCTTGCCGAGGGTTGGCTGGCCGGGCGGGTCTCGCAGCGGCGATTACAGCCGAAGTAGGAGCGGAGCCATGGCAACCTTCGCCGAACCGACCGTCAGCGGCTCGTCGCGTCCACTGGCCGACGCACTCAACGGGTTGCGGCGCCGTTGGCGCTGGCGGCACGCGGCGGTGGGACTCGCCGTGACGCTCGGGGTGGCGCTGATCGCGTTCTGGATCGCTGCCGCCGCCCTCCAGGCGACCCGCTTTCCCGCGCAGGGGATCACGGCCGCGAGATGGGGACTCGGCATCCTCGTGGCGGCCGTCGCGGGACGATGGATGGTGTATCCCCTCGTGCGGCGAGTGCCCGATGCACGGCTCGCGCTGTACCTGGAGGAGCGCGTCCCGGAGCTGGGCGGTGCGGTGCTGAGTGCGGTCGAGGTGGCGCAGGTCCAGTTACCAGACGACGGGCGCTCGGCCCTCCTCACGCACGGATTGTTCCGCGACGCGGCTCGCCGTCTCGCGCGCACGCCGGCCGTCGGTCGCCTGGAGGACGGTGTTACCCGTGGTGCGCTGGCGCTCTCGGCGCTGATCGCGGCGTCGTTCGCGGCGCTCGTCTTGCTCGGTCCGTCGTGGGTGGGCCAGTCGGCGCGCCTCCTCCTGGTCCCGTGGCGCGACGCCGGTGCGGCTCCGGTGTACGCCATCGAGGTCACCCCCGGCGACGCGACCGTGGCGCGGGGGAGCGACGTCGAGATCGGGGCGCGGCTCCTCGGCTTCGCCAGCGACGTCGTCGAGCTCTCCTTGAGGCGGGGAGCGAATGGGGAGTGGGAGCACGTCCCCATGGGCCCGGCGCGCGACTCCACGCGATTCACCGCGCGACTGTTCGATGTCGAGGAGGGCGCCGAGTACTTCGTGGAGTCCAACGGCGTGCGGTCGCCGCCGTTCAAGCTGGCGGTGAAGGAGCTGCCCGCCGTTCGTCGCGTCGACCTCGAGCTGCAGTTCCCGCCCTACACCGGACTTGCCGTCGAGCGTCTCGATGATGTGGGGGACATCGCGGCGGTGAAGGGGACCCGGGTGACGATTCGCGTGCGCGCGACGCGCGCGGTGGCAGGCGGGCGCCTCGTCCTCGACGGCGATTCGGCGGCGGCGCTGCTGCCGGTCGATGACTCGACGCTCTCGGCGACCATTGTCGTGCGACGCGACGGATTCTACCGGGTCGAGCTCCAGAGTGCCGACGGGACGCGCGTGGCGGGGAACGTGGACTACGTCATCGACGCGATGGATGACCTTCCACCGCAGGTGATGGTGCGGAAGCCCGGACGCGACGTGCGCCCGACGAGCGTCGAGGAGGTCTTCGTCGAGGCCGAGGCCACGGATGACTACGGTGTGGGGCGCGTCGAGCTGCACTACCAGGTCAATGGCGGCGAGACGAAGACGGTCGTGCTCTCCGACGGGCGCGGGCGACGGCCGCGCGAGCTCTCGGCCGGGCACACGCTCTTCTTGGAGGAACTCGGGCTGCAGCCGGGCGATATCGTTTCCTACTTCGTGACGGCGTGGGACAACGACGCCGTCACGGGGGCAAAGCGGGCGACCACCGACATCTACTTCCTGACCATCCGTCCGTTCGACCGCGAGTACCGGCAGAACCAGCAGGGGGGCGGCGGGGGCAGTGGCCAGGGCGGGGACAATCCGGGGACGCTGGTCGCGCGGCAGCGGGAGATCATCTCGGCCACCTTCAAGACCGAGCGCGACCGGCCGGCCACCGAGACCGCCGCGTTCCGGAACGACGTGACGACGATCCACCTCGCGCAGGGGCAGTTGCGCGAGCAGGTGCAACAGACGCTCGCGCGCATTCAGCGGCCGGCCGTGCAGGCTGCCGACACTACCTTCCGGGTGATGGCGGGGCTGATGCCGAAGGTCGTGGCGGAGATGGGGACGGCGGAGGAACTGCTCGCCACACGCAAGCTGAAGGAGGCGCTGGCGCCCGAGCAGCGTGCGTTGCAGCTGCTGGAGCGCGTGGACGCGCTGTTCCGGGAAGTGCAGGTCGGCATGCAGTCCGGTGGCGGAGGGGGCGGCGGCGGCGCGAACGCCGACGCCGAAGACCTGGCCGACCTCTTCGAGCTGGAAACCGACAAGCTGCGCAACCAGTACGAGCAGGTGCAGAGCGGGGCGCAGCAGCAAGCCGGTCGCGAGGTGGACGAGACACTGGAACGCCTGAAGCGGCTGGCGGCCCGGCAGCAGCAGGAGAACGAGCGCGCGCGCCAGCGCGCGCAGACCGGGGCGGCGGGAGGGAGCGGGGGCGGCGGGCGGCGCCAGATGGCCGAGGAGGCCGAGCAGCTGGCCCGACGGCTCGAGCGCCTGGCGCGGGAACAACAGTCGCCCGAGCTGCAGGAGACGGCCCGCGCGCTGCAGGACGCGGCCAATGCGATGCGACGCTCGGCGGCCGGCAACGGGCAGCAGGGGCGTGGCAGCGGGACGGCAGCGCAGGATCGCCTGGAGTCGGCGCGACGGCTGCTGGAGGAGTCGCGTGGCCGACAGACCACCCGCGGAGTCGAGGGGGCGGCCGAGCGCGCGCGCGAGCTCGCCCGCCAGCAGCGGGAGGTGCAGCAAGAGGTCGCGCGCCTGGGCGACGGGGAGAACCGCGCGGAACGTGAGCGACGGCTCGACGACCGGAAGGAGCAGATGGCGCAGGGCGTGGAAGCGCTGGAGCAGCAACTGGACCAGCTCGCGCGCGACGCGTTGCGCGATCGCGCGGAGACGGCGCGCAAGCTGAAGGATGCCGCGAACGCGATTCGCGAGGGACGGATCGACGACAAGATCCGCTTCTCGCGCGACGTGATGCGCGGCGCTTCACGCGAGTACGCGAACAACCTCGAGGGGCAGATCGCGGATGACCTCGACCGCCTGCGTGAGCGGGTCGCCGGCGCGTCGGCGGCCGCCGTG
>MEDZ01000014.1 GCA_001724275.1 Gemmatimonadetes bacterium SCN 70-22 | reverse complement strand
CCGGCCGTTCCTGCCGTTCCTGCCGTTCCTGCCGGCCCTGCTGGTTCTGCTGGTCCTGTTGCGATTGCGGGGACTGCCGTGCCTCTCCTTCCTTCCCCATCCCCTGCCTCCGCTCGTGCCAGCCGGCGGCCTAACACTGCCCAGCGACTTCCCGGGTGTCCTTCGCGTCCTTTGCGTCCCTCACGTCCCTCACGTCCCTCACGTCGTTCACCATCCTCGCCCTCCCCTCCCTCCCCGGTGCGCGGGCGTTGGCGTACCCTGAGGCGGACCGCCCCCCCGATCACGCCCCCCCGTTTCGCTCGCCCGGTCCGTCCTCCCATGCCTTCCCGTTCTTCATCCTCCTCCTCGCGCAGGATCACGAAGGCCGCGTTGCTCTCCCGGGCCAGTCGCGTGAGGCGCACGGCCACGCCGTGCGGTACTCCCTCGCTCCCGTCGAGCACGACCAACCCGAAGGCCCCGCTCCGCAGGAGGACGTCGGCGCACCACGGCCCATGGGCCACGCCCTTCGCCGGGAGGGGCGCGCCCCGCGCAGTGGCGACATCCCGTGGCGTCGGCGGGGGGGGGCGCACGATCCACAGCCGCTCCGACGCCGCCAGCGAGGCCCAGTCGGCAGGGGCAAGGGTGCGTCCCGCGTCGATGTAGGCAACCCATCGTTTGTCCGCGAGCGCCTGGGCCACGATTGCCCGGACCAACGTCGTCTTCCCGCTCCCGCGCCCGCCCACGATCTCCGTCAGCCGCCCGCACGGAAGCCCGCCGTCGGTCAGCACGGCATCGAGTGCCGCGATGCCCGTCGACACCCCACCCCCGGGAATGGGCGGGGGGGCGATGACGGTGGCGATCTGCTGGCGGAGGGTGGCGAGGGACACGGAAGGACGAGAAGACGAGAAGACGAGAAGACGAGAAGCGCCTAACGAGCAGAAGGGCGCCAGCCTTCCTGAATACCGAACAAAAACCGAAACTCCAGGGCAATCAGAAGCGCACACCCCCCTCGCCCCTGACGACTCAGGACAAAGGCGTGTGCACCGGAGATGCTGCCCGCCCCGTCAACGACTTGCGATAGCAGACGATGCGCTCGGTCTCGACGAAGCCGAGCGTCTGGTGGGCCGCCTGGCTGGTAACGTTGTCCCACTGGGTGTCCGAGGCGAACTCGAGGCACCCCTGCTGGCGGGCCCACTCCTCGCTTGCCGCTATCAGCGCCCGTCCCACCCCCAGCCGCCGCCAGGGCGGCGCCACGTACCACCCCTCCAGGTAGCCCACGCGCCCGGTCTCGCACCCCTCGGCGTACGGGCGGATGGAGAGTTCGACGAAGCCGATGAGCCCGTCGGGACCATCGGCCACGAGGCAGGCGGCGGTGTCGTCGCCCGACCAGAAGAAGCGGGCGATGTCGATCGCATGCGCCTCCTCGGAGCCCTCTGGCCAGAGCGCCTGGCGCATCAGCTGCCATCCCCCGGCATCGGCGGGTGTGACGGGACGGATCATGCGAACCTCCTACATCCCGGTCTCGTCAGCCGAGGGGCCGTAGCTCCCCGGCACCGGGACGTCTTGCAGGCGCAGGTACACGGAGTACTGCCCGCGGTGGTGGATGAGATGGTTCAGGACGTAGGTGCGCGCGACCGCCAGGCGCGGGATGGTGAAGACCTGCTGGCCGCCCGCGAGCAGCGTCCAGGGGCGCCCGTACTCCTCGTCCGACATCCCGGCCAGGATGGTGCGCGCCTCGGCGACGTTCCGGTCGAAGGTGGCCAACAGCGCCTCGGTCGACTGGAAGTCCGGCCCCTTGAGCGGCGGCTGCCCGACGGGGGCGATGTCGAGCTCCGGCAGGAGCAACATGGAGCCGCCCCACGACGGGAGGTTGGCCAGGTGCGCCGCCAGCTGCCCGAGCGTCATCGACTTCTCGTGTGGCTTCCAGCCGGCGGCGGCAGCCGGGGTGCGCTCGAGGAACTTGCGGGTGGTGGTGGTCTCGTGGTCGAACTCGGCAACGATGGTGTCGGCAATGGACATGACAACTCCGTGGAGGTGGAAGACAAACGGCGAAAAGCCGCGAGAACCCGGTGCCCGGACGAAGGCCGGGACCGGAGGTGAGGCGCGTCGTTCAGATCCCCAGGGTCATCTGCGTCTCCATGGGCGTGCCGCCGCGGAGGGTGGAGGGCGCAGGCCAGCCGGCGGAGAGGGGCCCTTCTGCCACGATGGGGAGCGAGCGGGGGGCGGTAGCGAGAGCGATGGCGGGAGCGGTAGCGAGAGCGATGGCGGGAGCGGTGGCGGGAGCGATGGCGAGGGGACCCGCCGAGGTTCCTTCCCACGCCATGCCGGCCCGGCCATCGGCCGCCCCTTCGAAGGCCCGGTCGTCCGGGGAGCCGTAGCGGATCCCGGCCCGGCGGCACGCCTTCCTGAGGAACTGCCGCAGCCCCTCGCGATAGCGATCGGTGATCTGGTGCCCCCTCCCGTATGCGCGCTGGTAGCGCATCGCCAGCTCCGGGAACTCGGCGTCGAGCCACGGGAGGTAGCGGCGCCGCGAGGTGGCGCGAAGGCGGAGGGCGCACGCGTTGATGTGCGAGGCGCCGCTGGCCGCGATCGCGTGCACGAGGGCGGCGAGGGCGTCGGGGCGATCGGTGATCCCGGGGAGGACCGGCATGATGTTGATCCCCACGTCGAGCCCGGCCTCGCTGAGCCGCCGAAGGGCGCGCAGGCGCGCTTCCGGCGTCGGGGCGCGCGGCTCGATGCGGCGGGCGAGGTCGCGGTCGAGGGTGATGAGCGAGAGGTGGATCGTGAGGCGCGAGCGCTGCGCGATGCGCGCCAGGAGGTCGACGTCGCGGGTGACCAGCGGGCTCTTGGTGATGATCACCAGGCGCAACCGCCGCACCTCGGCCAGCACCTCGAGGAGGTCGCGGGTGACGCGGAAGTGGCGCTCGGCCGGCTGGTACGGGTCGGTGGCGGTCCCGATGACGATCGTCTCGCCGCGCTGCACCGCGCCTAACGACTTGCGGCCGCCCTGCAGCGTGCGACGCAGCACCTGCGCCGCGTTGCGCTTGACGAAGATCCGCCGCTCGAAGGCGAGCCACGGCGGGAGCTCCTCGAGGTCGCTCGCCAGGTCGCTCGCCAGGTCACTCGCCAGGTCGCTCGCCAGGTCGCTCGCCAGGTCGCTCCCAGGATTGCTCGTCAGGTCAGCGAGGTGGCCCGTGCGCCGAGTCTCCCCGTCCTCTCCCTGCGCGGCCCCCTGCGCGGCCCCCTGCGCGGCCCCCTGCGCGGCCCCCTGCGCGGCCCCCTGCGCGGCCCCCTGCGCGGCCCCCCTCGCCCTCCCTCCCTCGAACTCCCGTCTCCCGTCTCCCGTCTCCCGTCTCATGACATACCGATGCGCATACCGCGCGTAGCAGTACGCGCAGCCAAAGGCACACCCGATGTAGGGGTTGATGGACCAGAAGGACATCCCGGTGGTCTCCGGGCTGTTGAGCACCGCGGTAGCGGTGGTGCCGTAGTAGCGGATGTCCTTCTGCACGCCGACCACCGGATGCCGGGGGGGCGGGGAAACCAGTTCGGGGAGCGAAAGCGCCTGCTGCATCGTGCCACCTGTGCCGTGGGGCGTGAGCCCGGGGCGATGACAGATACCGAATAAATCCCGAAAACGCAAGAAGGCGGACGGGCGATGGACGGCGGGAGACGGGAGGGGGATCGGCAACTCGTTGCCCGTCGGAGGCTTGAGGGACACTGGTTCATGTGGAGCCGAGGCAAGCGTCCTCGGCCGCCATGCCGACACGACGGCGGGGCGCACGCCGTCCGCACGCCCCGCCTCTCGTCTTCTCTCTCGTCTTCTCGTCTTCTCGTCTTCTCGTCTTCTGCCGTTATTGCACGGCCGCCCGGTGCTTCTCGAACCACCCCTGCAGCGTCGTGAGCTTCGCCGCCGCATGGCTCGGGCGCCGCCGGATCCCGTGCGGCTCCTCGGGAACACGCACCAGGACCGACTCCACGCCGCGCATCTTGAGCGCCTTGTAGTACTGCTCCGACTCCGACATCGGCGTGCGGAAGTCCTCCTCGCCGGTCATGATCAGCGTCGGCGTCTTCACGTTCTTCACCACGCTCAGCAGCGAGCGCTGGTCGTAGTTCTCCGGGTAGTCCCACGGGAAGCCCGGGAACCAATCATTGACAGCCATCGGTGCCATGTCGGCGGTGAGGGCAAAGCTCTCCCAGTTGATGACGGGATAGAAGGCGAGCGCGGCGCGGAAGCGGTCGGTGCGGCCGATCATCCATGCCGTCAGCACGCCGCCCCCGCTCCCCCCGGTGACGAAGAGGTTCTTCTCGTCGATGTATCCCCTGGCGATGACGGCATCCACCCCCGAGTCCAGGTCGTAGAAGTCGTCGCCGGGATAGGCGTGGTGGATCAGGTTCCCGAACTCCTCGCCGTAGCTGGTGCTCCCGCGCGGGTTGGTATACAGCACCACGAAGCCGTTGGCCGCCATGACCTGCTTCTCCTCGTCGAAGCGGTCGCCGTAGTTGGCGAACGGGCCGCCGTGGATCTCGAGGATGAGCGGGTACTTCCGCGACGGGTTGAAGTCCGGGGGCTTGATGATCCACCCCTGGATCTTCCGCTTGTCCTTCGACGACTCGTACCAGATCTCCTCCACCGCCCCCAGCGTCTTGCCGGCCAGGACGTCGGCGTTGAGGGCGGTGAGGATGCGGGGCGCCGGCGGCGCCGCCCCCGGCGCCGCTCCCGGCGCCGCGTTAGGCACCACCGCCACCTCCGACGGGATCGCCGGCGTGCTGAGCGTGAAGGCGATGCTCCCGTCGCGCGCCACCGAGAAGCTCCCGCCGCTGTAGGCCGAGCTCCCACCGCCCAGGTTGCGCGCCACCATGCGCCACGTCCCGTCGAGCGCCACGCGGGCCACCTTGGTGTTCCCCGAGTCGTCGACGGCCACGTAGAGGGTGCGCGAGTCGGCGCTCCACACCGGGGCGGCGACGCTCCGGTCCATCGCCGTGGTGAGCGCACGCTTCCCCGACCCGTCGCGGTTCATCACGTACAGCAGCGTGTTCTGGTACCCCTGCTTGCGGTCGTCGTAGCCGGTCCAGGCGATGAGCCTCCCGTCGGGCGAAACGGCGGGCGACTGGTCGGGGCCGAAGCGGTCGGTGAGGCGTCGCATGGCGCCGGTGGTGACGCTGAAGGCGAAGAGGTCGCTCTCGCGCGCGTTCCACTCCGGGTTGTCGCCGCGCCGGGCCGCCAGCACCAACTCGCTCCCGTCGGCGCTCCACGTGACTGCCCCGCCCCCGAAGGCCTGCCCGCCGTGGTGGTAATCGCCGCTCGTCACCTGGCGCGGCGTCCCCCCCTCGGCGGGGACGACGAAGGCGTGCACGAAGCCGCTGGGGAGCTCGCCCAGCTGGTCCTGGCGGAAGACGAGGCGGTCGGTGTACTTCGGCGGCGGCGACCACGTTGCGCCTGGCGGTGGTACCAGCGGCACCCCCACCACCAGCGGCGCCCGCGGGACGAGCTGCAGGAAGGCGAGCTGCGTCCCGTCGGGCGACCAGGCCGGGGCACTCGGCGCCTGGCTCCCGTGCGTCACCGCGAGCAGCTCCCCGGTGTCCATCCAGCGCACCCACAGCTGGGCGCTCCCGCCGCGGTTCGAGACGAAGGCGAGGCGCGTCCCATCGTTGGACCAGGCGGGCGCGTCCTCGTTGAACTGCCCCGTCGTGATGGGGCGATGTCCCGTGCCGTCGCGGCGCACCACCCAGATGTTGCTGTAGCGCCGGTCGGTCATCGGGTCGCTCCAGCGGCGCACGTAGGCGACCCAGCCCCCATCGGGCGAGATGGCGGGGCTGGCCGCGTACTCCATCTGGAAGATGTCGGCGGGGCCCAGCACGCGCCGCGCGTCCCCGCGGGGCTGGGCGCCGAGCGGGGTGGGCGAGGGCGTGGCGGAACAGAGGAGCGCCAGGAGCGAGGGGGCGAGGAAGGCGAGGGCGGGACGCATGGCACTGGGGGAGAGCGGGGGACGACTTGGGGCGGGCGACGGCGGGGTGACCATCGCCCCCCTGATCGAACGTGCGGCGGCGCGCGGTCGGCGGCAACTCGGGGGGGCGAATTCGCGCCGACGAGTGCAGAAAACGCGTCGAACCGATCATCTTTAGGGGCGGCCCACGCCCTGTCATGGCCTCACCCCCCTCCGGGGACCCTCGCCCACCGGCGAGGACCGGCTTGGGGGAGGTGGCTGCCGGAACCCGGCGCCCCCGCAGGCCACCTGTCGCGCGCGAAACGCACGGCCGCCGGCCTCATCGCTCAACCACCGCATGTCCGCACTCACGCCCTTCACGGACCTTCAGGATATCGCCAAGGCCGTCACGCATCGCCAGGTCTCCCCCTCGGAGCTCGTGCGCGACGTCCTCGATGCCATCGCCCGTCACAATCCGTCGCTCAACGCCTACATCTCGGTGTCGGCCGAGGCCGCGCTCGAGGCGGCCGCGAAGGTGGAGAAGTGCGTGGCGCAGAAGAAGGATCCCGGCCCGCTGGCCGGCGTCCCGGTCGCCATCAAGGACCTCATCCTCACCGCCGATGCCCCGACCACCGCCGGGTCGCGGATCTTCGGTGACGGGATCCCGGCCGGCGAGGACGCCCCGGTGGTGAAGCGCCTCCGCAAGGCGGGGGCGATCGTGCTGGGGAAGACCAACCTGCACGAGGTGGCGTTAGGCGTGACGTCGGCCAACGAGCACTTCGGGCCGGCGCGGAACCCGTGGAACGCCGAGCACGTCGCCGGCGGCTCGAGCGGCGGGTCGGCGTCGGCGGTGGCCGCCGGGCTGTGCGCCGCCGCCGTCGGCACCGACACCCGCGGATCCATCCGCATCCCCGCCGCCTGCTGCGGCGTGACCGGCTTCAAGCCGACCTACCAGCTCCTGCCTAACGAAGGAGTCGTCCCCCTCTCCCCCTCGCTCGACCACGTGGGCCCCATGACCCACACGGTCGCCGACGCGGCCCTCATGATGGGGGCGATGATCGGGACCCGGCAGGCCTGCGAACGCTTCACCAAGGCGCTCCGCGCCAGCAGCAAGGGGATGGTCATCGGGATCTCCGAGTACCACCTGCGCGACCTCGACGACGAGGTGGCCAAGGCGATCGACAAGGCGCTCAAGACGCTGGGCCCGCTGGTGAAGGACATCCGCGAGGTCGAGATCCCCGAGCTCGAGGGGGCGCAGGAGGCGTCGGCGGTCATCACCGGCGCCGAGGCGATCGCCTACCACGACCGCTACCTCAAGGCCTCGCCGTCCGCCTACGGTCCGCTCG
This sequence comes from Gemmatimonadetes bacterium SCN 70-22, assembly GCA_001724275.1. NCBI lineage: Bacteria > Pseudomonadati > Gemmatimonadota > Gemmatimonadetes bacterium SCN 70-22. The sequence goes on along the minus strand of MEDZ01000014.1, from coordinate 95,467 downwards.
TGCGCAAGCGCATGGAAGCGGGCTACAAGCTCACGGCGCTGGAGTACCTCAACGCGATGGCGGTGCGCGAGACGGTGCGTGCCGGCTTCGTCCGGGTCTTCGCCGACGTCGACATCCTCATCGGGGCCACGCTCCCGACGCTCCCGCCGCGCATCGACGAGCACGTCGTGCACATCAACGGCAAGGAGGCGAACACGGTCGACGCCTTCACCCGCTTCAACGCCCCGCAGAACCTGGCCGGGCTCCCGGCGCTCAGCGTCCCGTGCGGGTTGTCCCGGGGGCTCCCCATCGGGCTCCAGATCTTCGGGCCCGAAGGGGGCGACGAGGCGGTCCTGGCGCTGGGAGCGGCGTTCCAGCGCGAGACGCACTGGCACCAGCGCCGCCCCCCGATCGCCCGCTGAATCCGTCCCCGATCACCCTCTTCCCGTCCGCGAACGCCATGGCCGCGATACCCCCGCTTTCCGACATCGAGATCCAGCGCGAGTTGGCTTCCCTGCCCGGCTGGGGGCGACGCGGCAATGCGCTGGTCAGGAGCTGCGCCTTCCCGACGTTTCCCGCGGCCATCGACTGGGTGCGGCGCGTCGCGGACGTGGCCGAGGCCATGAACCACCACCCGGACATCGACATCCGCTACACGAAGGTGACCCTCACCCTCTCCACGCACGACAGCGGCGGGATCACGGCGAGGGACATCACCCTGGCGCGGCGGATCGACGCCCTCTGATCCCGGCACGGGGCCCCGCCAGCTGCACCGCGACGCCGGATGCGCGACGGCCCCGGTCGAGGAGACCGGGGCCGTCGTGTCGTCGGGGCCGCCCACTCGGTGCCGCCGCGCGCCGGCGCGGCGGGCACCGGCGCGCCGTCACTCGCGACGCCCGCCCAGGAGGGTGAGGATCGCCAGGAACATGTTGAGCAGGTCGAGGTAGATCGCGACCGCCGCCTGCACGTAGTCCCCGGGACCGAACACGTTCCGCAGGCGCCAGGTGTCGAAGACGAGGAGCCCGCTGAAGACCAGCACCGTCGCTCCCGCCAGCCACAACGAGGCGGTCTGGTTCTGGAAGAAGAGGTTCAGGAGCGAGGTCGCGATCAGGACCCACAACCCGACGGTGAAGAACGCCCCCAGCGCCGAGAAGTCGCGGCGCGAGGCGAAGGCGTAGAGCGTCAGGATGCCGAAGGCGCTGGCCGTGAGGATCCCCGCCTGCCCGATCACCCCCGGGTTGGCGCGCCCGTACACGTAGAGGATCGGCGAGATGGCCAGCCCCTCCACGAAGGTGAAGAGGAAGACCAGCCCGAGGTTGGCCGGAAAGGCGTCGCGGAACTTCATCGCCAGCATGAGCGGCGCGAACATGCACAGCATGGTGATGAACGGATGCCGCGCGATGGCCTGCATGATCCCCGGCTGCGACATGCCGAAGGCCGCGCCTACGATCGTCACCAGGACGCTGGCGAAGACCAGGAGGTACGTGCGGCGCACGAGCGTCGCGCGCTCGGCGCCGGTTCGTACCGCGATGCCCGGATAGGGACGGGCCGAAATGCCCATGTCAGTCTCCTGCGAATGAGGGGGACACCCTCAAGATACCCCGGACGTCCGCAGGAGGGGTACTCCGCACGCCTACATCTTCCGGATGTCGACCGAGCCGTTGACCGTCGAGACCTTGAGGCGCTGTCCCCCCTTGCCGACGGTGGCCCGGATGTGCCGCGGGTTGATGCGCCCGGTGATGGTGAGCGGGAAGTCCGACGAGACGCGCCCGTTCACGGTGCGCATGTCGAGTTCGGCGTTGAGCTCGGCCGGGAGCTGGATGTCGATCGAGCCGTTCACCGTCTCGAACTCCAGGTCGGCGGTGCCGGTCTCGCGCATGGTCACCTCGATCGCGCCGTTGACCGTGTTGGCCCGCACCGGTCCGCCCGACGTGTTGGCGCTGATGCTCCCGTTCACCGTGGATGCGTCGACCTCGGAGGTGGCCCCCTCGATCCGGATGGCACCGTTCACCGAGCTGCTCACCAGCTTCACCCCCTCGGGGAGGCGCACGGTGAACTCGACCGACACTTCGTTGCGCCGGTTCCAGCGGTCGCTGCCGCGCGTGCGGTAGCCGTCCTCGTCGCAGGTGGTGTTCTCGAACCAGATGGCGCAGATGAGGATGTCGTCGTTGCCGACCTTCTTCACCTCGATGCGCACCTCGTCGCCGCTCCCGCGCCTCACCCGCTTCTCGGCGGTCACCTCGGCCTTGGCGCCCGATGCCTTGTCGACGCGGATGGAGCCGTTGAGGTTGCGGACGTAGAGCCAGCGCCCGCGGGGGATCGCCCCCTCCCACGAGAAGTCGGGGCGCTGCTGCGCCTCGGCCGGGACGGCCACGGCCGCGACGGCCGAGGCCGCGAGGAGGGGGGCGAGCAGGGTGGTGCAGAGTGCGCGCTTCACGGGTAGGTCTCCTGGATGCCTAACGCTTGCGGATCTCGAGGTCGCCGCTGAAGGTCTCGGCGATGACGCGGGCCCCGCCGTTGCCGACGGTGAACTCGAAGCGGCGCGGGCGGCGCGTCGAACGGTCGCCCGGCTGCAAGGTGATGGGGAAGTCGGCGTCGAGCTCGCCGCTGAACGTCTCCACCGAGAAGCGGGCGTTGGCCGAGGCGGGGATGGACAGCTCGATGCTGCCGGAATGCGAGTGGAACTCGTAGCGGCCGTCGGCCGCCAGGGCGCCCGAGAAGGCGATCTCACCCGAGGTCGTGGAGGCCTCGATGTCGCGAGACGTCACGTTGGTGAGGACGATGTCGCCGCTGGTCGTCCCGGCGTGCACGTCGCCCTCGGCGTTCTCCAGCTCCACGCTCCCCGACACCGACGTCGCCTCGACCGTCCCCTTGAGGGTGCGCCCGGTCACGTCGCCCGAGACCGAGTTGAGCTCGATGCGCCGCGACGCGTCCTCGACGATCACGTCGCCGCTGGTGGAGCTGGCCTCCACGGCGGCACCGGTGCCGCGCACCGTGACGTCACCCGAGGTGCTGCGGGCGATGACCCGCACCCCGCGGGGGACGGAGAGCTCGTAGCGCGTCTCGCCGCGCGTGCGGCTCCCCCACACCGATCCGCGCCCCTCCACCTCGAGGGAGATGCGCGACGAGGAGATGTCGAGCGCCAGGTTGCCCCGCTCGCTCGACGCCTTGATCTGCACCTCGCGGCGGCTCCACCCGGTGACCGTGATGTCGCCGGAGAGGTTCGAGAGGTCGATGGTCCCGTCGGGCGAGAAGGCCACCGTGGTGTCGATGCGCGTGCGCAGCTGCTGCGCGCCGGGTTCGTCATCCTCGGCCCAGTAGGGGACGGACTTCCCCTTGCGGTCGAACTCGCGTTCGATGCGCTCGGCCAGGAGCGACGCATGCTTCTCGGCGCGCGCCGCGACGCGCTCGGCGGCGGCGGCGATCTGGTCGGCCATGCGCTCGAGGGAGCGCTCGGCCTCGCGCTCGCTCCGGCGTTCGCTCGATTGGGCGCCGGCCGCCGCCGGAACGAGGGCGACGGCGAGGGCCAGCACCGTGGTGCGCGTGAGGGAGGACATGGCGGTCATCGTTAGGTGCGTGACGGGAGGAGGGCGGCGGTGCGCAGCACGCCGAGCTTCTTCTCCAGCATCTTGTTCAACTGCGTGGACAGGAACCGCGAGGCGGGGTCGCCCTGGAGCGCCTGGCGCGCCTCGGCGATGGCGGAATCGATCGTGGCCAGCGAGGTCTCGAGGACCGCGACCGTGCGCGGGTCGAGCTCGTCGCTGCGCTGGGCCAGGACGCCGCGCAGGGCGGCGATCTCGGCATCGTAGGTGGCCCGCGCCGACGTGCGCGCCGGGCGGTTCACCATCGTTGCACCGCCCGGACCGGCGGTGGCGCCCGGGACCCGCTCGCCCGGCGGGAGCCCGGGTGCGGGGGTCCCCGTCAGGGAGGGCGTTCCCGCGGTGCGCTCGGCCGGGAAGGCAGGATCAGCGGCGGGGGCCACGGCGACCGTGGGAGCGCCCGCTCGCGAGGTGACGAGGTAGGTGCCGATCGCCGTGACGCCGACCAGTCCCGCCGCCATCGCCCCCATGCGGAGTCGCGGCCAGCGGGCCGGCGCCGTCCGGCGCCCCGGCTCCGAGCGCCGCCCGGCCGATCGCTCCGCCGCGCGCGCGGCAAGGTCGATCACCGGGGCGTCGAGCCGGGACGCGATCCCCGCCCAGAGGTCGCGCGACGGGGCAAGTGCCGGGAGGGCCGCCGCCTCACGGGTGATGCGCTCGACGTCGCGCACCAGCGAGGCGCAGGAGGGACACCCCGCCAGGTGCAGCTCGATCGCCGCCACCGACGAGTCGTCGAGCGTCCCCTCGAGGTAGTCGCCCAGCCGCTCGTCCAGTTCGGCGCAGGTCAGGTTGCGGTCAGTCATCGGTTCAGTGCCTCTCGTAACAGGTGCCGGGCGCGGTGCAGCTGCGCCTTGCTCCCCCCAGCGGTGATGCCGAGCATCTCCGCGATCTCCTCGTGCTTGTAGCCCTCCACGTCGTGGAGGACGAACACCGTCTTCGCGCCGCGTGGAAGGAGCGCGATGGCCGCTTCCAGGTCGATCGAGGCGCCGGGGACCGAGGTGGCGGCGCCCTGCGGGAGCTCGTCGACCAGGTCGCCGTCGTCCTCGAACCGTGAGCGCGTCCTCCCCTCGGACTTCCGCGCGTTCAGGACCACGTTGACCGCCAGCCGGTGGAGCCACGTGCCGAAGGCCGAGTCCCCCCGGAAGAGGGAGAGCTTGCCCCAGGCGCGGACGAAGACGTCCTGCGTGAGCTCCTCGGCGAGCGTCCGGTCGTGGACCATCCGCGCGCAGACTGCGAAGACGCGGTTCACGTGCGAGCGATACAGCCGCTCGAACGCCCGGCGATCGCCCGACGCGGCCAGGGCCACGTCGGAGGCGTCGGTCGCTACGGGGTTGGGGATCGGTTCCAGGGAAGCCACCGTCACGATCGAACCAGTCGTCGCATGCTCACCGAGTGAGATAGCGGGGGCGACTGGAAGGTTTGAAAGAGGCAGAAGACGAGAAGACGAGAAGACGAGGGCGCAAATCCTGCGCTTCCCTCCCTGCCTTTCGGCCACCTGTCGCTTCTTCTCTCTACGGGGCGGCCGCGGCGCGAAGTTGCAGGAGGAGCGACTCCAGCTCGGCCACGGTGTCCACCACGTGGCGCGGGGAGGCGTCCAGAAGGGGGGTGCGGGAGGCGGCGCCCCAGGTGACGGCGATCGAGGTGACGCCGGCGGCGTTGGCGGCCATGACGTCGAAGGGGGAATCGCCCACGTAGACCGCGCCCGAAGGCTCCTGCTGCAGCTGCCCCAGGGCGAACCAGAGCGGGTCGGGGTCGGGCTTGTGCTTCGCGGTGTGATCGGCCCCCACGACCAGGTCGAAGTGGCGGGAGAGCCCCACGTGGTCGAGGGAGCGGCTGGCCAGGTGGCCGAACTTGCTGGTGACCACCCCCAGCGGGTGGCCGGCCGCGTCGAGGGAGGCCACGAGGGAAGGGATCCCATCGTAGGCGCGGGTCAGCCGGTCGTGGTGCTCCAGCTGGAAGGCGCGGTACGTACGCACCAGGTGCTGGAGGTCGTCATCGCTGGTGGCGTACTGGCCGAACTGCCACAGGAGGGGGCGCCCGATCGTCGCGACCCACTCCTCCACCGTGGGGCGAGGTCCCTGGCGGGAGTCGAAGGCATGCGTCATCGCGCCCACCAGGAGCTCGAGCGAGTCGATGAGCGTCCCGTCGAGGTCGAAGAGGACGACCGGGTACTGGGTGTGAGTGGGCCGCATGAGGTGAAGGATAGCGCCATCATGCCCGGAGCTTCACCCCGCAGGCGCCGCCGGCCCCCGCCACGTCACCCCACGACGAGGACCGCCTCGGCGACGGCGCTCTCGGAGTGGGGGAGCGCCGCCTCGTGTTGCGTCGACGGCGACGCTGGCCGCCGCAGGTGTTCGAGGAGGGCGTCGAGCCATCGCTCGGCCGACGCGGGGTCCGGCGACCTGGCGGGAAATTCCGCGGCGAGCGACTGCAGCGTCGTCTCGGCGCCGGCCCCGGCCTGCAGCTGGACGAGGCGACGCCCCTCGGCCGCGCGAGCGGCGAGCCGGGCGCGGGCCGCTCGCGGGAGGTGGGTGGGGAGCTGGTCGAGCAGGTGCAACACGCGGCGATGCGCCGGCGAGTCGCAGGCGGTGGGCGGGAGGAGCTGGAGGGCGGCGGTGCGCCGTTCGCACCAGTCCAGCACGCGTCGCACCATTCCGTCCACGTCCCCGGGCGGCCGGTCCATGCGCGATGGCGTGTCACGGTCGCCGAGCTGCGCCAGGAGTCGCGCGAGGATCGGCCTGACGCTCCCCGGTTCGATCGAGAGGGATGCCTCCTCGCCCGCCAGCAGGTGCGCGACGCCGCCGATGGAGACGAGGGCCAGGGCGGTGGGCGTGGCCGGGCGGGGGAGGATCCAGCGACGAACCACGGGGAACGCGGAGGGTGCGATCGGCCCACCCGACGCTGCCCTCGCGCCGGCGCGATGCGCCAGTTGCCGCAGGAGGGTGATGATGCGCTCGCGCTCGACCGTCGGCGCCGGGTCGCGCGTCGATGCCGCGATGCCCGGCCAGTCGCCGCCACCGGCGAGAATCGAGGAGACGCCGATCACCTCGTGCGTGAGCGCCGCCTTGCGCGCCAGGTGGCGGAGGGTGGAGGCGAGCGCCTCGGCGTCGGCGGGGGGCGAGACCAGGTGGGCCTCGACCTGCTCGTGCGGTGAGCCGATGCGCCGGATGCGTCCCATGCGCTGCTCCAGCCGGGCCATGGTCCACGGGAGGTCGAGGTGGACGACTGCCGCGGCGCGCTGCAGGTCGATCCCCTCGCTCACGACGTCGGTGGCGACCAGGACGTCGATGCGGCTCGCTCCGTCGCGCTGGTCGGGCGGCGAACCGTCAGGCGCAAAGGCCGCCAGGACGTCGCGCCTTGCGACCGGGCCCGAGGCCAGTCGCGCCCCCGTCCCGGTGAGGAGCGCCATCCTGAACGTCCCCATCAGGGCGCGAAAGACGCGATCGGCGGTCTCGACGCTGTGTGTGAAGACGACGGCCTTGCGGTGCGAGGGCGATCCGAGCGTTTGTTGGAGCACCCGCGCCAGCGTCGCGAGTCGCGCGTCGTCACGCGCGGCGCCTCCACGCAGCATCTCCCGCACCGATCGCAGCGCTCGGGCGTGCGCGCGTACGACATCGAGCGATACGGCGATGCCGAGTGCAGGTGCGGGAGTGGCGAAGAGTTCGGGGAGTGCGAGTTGCACGCTCCCGTCGGCGTCGGCCGTCCAGAGGGCGAGGTCGCGGCGCGAGGGGAGGCGCTCGCACGCGAGCGACTGCTCGAGCGCCGCCGCCGTGGCGAGGCGCCGCCGGATGGCGGCGAGGAGGGCGGCGTCGCTGGAGCACCAGGCGCGTGTCAGCTGCAACGCGACCAGCGCCTGCGCCACGCCGCCATCGGCGGGGGGGAGCGGAGGCGGGAGGGTGCGCAGGGCGTCGAGCACCTCGGGCGCGAGCGGGATGTCGTGCGCAATGACGTCTCCCAGGCGCGGGAGCGGGCCTTCGACGACTTCGGCGCGCCGTCGAATGACGATCGCGGCGAGCGTGGCGGCATCGAGCTGCTCCGCCCCCGCCCCGAGGAAGAGGGCGAGGGGTGCCGTGAGGTCGCGGAGCCGATTGTGGATCGGTGTCGCGGTGAGGCAGAGCACCCGCGCCCCCTGCGTGAGTCGTGCGAGGAGGCGGTAGCGCCTGGTGGCGGGGGAGCGGGCGTGGTGCGCCTCGTCGAGGATGACCAGCGACCAGGGGGCGCCGTCAGGCGCACTGCCGGCGCTCAGGCGCTCGTAGCTGGTGACCTCGATTGTCACGCCGCACCGCCGCGCCGAGCGCTCCCACATGTCGCGCAGCGAAGCCGGGGCGACCACCAGGATGGCGCGCTCGTCGCGCGCGGCTGCAAGCGCCGTGTAGGTCTTGCCGAGTCCCGTCTCGTCGGCCAGGAGGGCGCCGCCGTGGGAACGGAGGGCGGCGCGCAGGCGACGTGCGCCTTCGCGTTGGTGCGGGAGGAGGGTGACCTCGCCGAGGGTGTCGCTCGCGTGAGGATCGGCGTCGAGGCTGACTCCATCGCCCGTCAGGCGCGCGATGCAGTGACGAAGGAGGTGCGCGGCATCGGCCGCGGAATTCCGGGCTTCGTGAAGGCGTGCCGCTGTGCTCATCCCCCACCTCCCGCAGTCGGGCGTCAGGCGTAAAACGCGACCTCTGCTGCGCGCGCGCGCGTGACGAGACGGGGTCAGGGGCGCTGGTTCAGGAGACTCACCTCGGCAATGAACCTCCATGCGGCATCGAACAGGAAGCCGCCCCTGTACTCTCCTTCCGCTCGCCACCCCCGATCGACCATCCGATGCGAGGAACCCAGGTGATACACGAACACGGCATTGCCGCTCGCGGGGCGAATGCCCGTGACACTGTCCACCAATGTTGAGGCCAGCCGGCACGTGCTCTCGTCTGAAGGCATGGACACCTCCGACTCGCGAAGCGCCCCGACGCCAAGGCTGGTTCGCGCCTGGACGATTCGGGAGTCGGTGGCCGTCACCCAGCGCCCCAGGTACCGTGGCGCCGCTTCACTCTCGGGACCCGGTACCTTGCAGAAGGGCAGGGCATCGACCGGCAATGGCAAGTGTCGATCCCACGGCGCGTCAAGCGCCAGATCGGTGCCGGCCCGTAGCATCGTGCCGAACAGGAACGAGCCGCGAAGAGAAGGCATAGCGTGTCTTGGTCGAGCGTGTGATCAAGGTTGGAGGTGCCGCGACCGTTCAGCCGACTCGGCGGCACGAGCCACCAGCGGTGTGATGCTCCGACAGCGAGCCCGTCGCACGGGTCCGGATTCCCGATCGCGAGGAGGCGCACCGTCAACGCACGAATCTCGCCACAACGTGGAACTGCGAGTCGAGGACCAGGTACTGGTCCCACTCCCGCGTGGCTGGTGAGGGATTCGGATGCATCGCCACGAAAGCGCCTGACTGCGCGTTCGTACGCGTCGCGCCTGCGGCCAGCGGCAGGAGCGTCGCCCTTGCGAGAGAATGGCAAGTCTTCATGAAGGGAGACTTCATCAGGATTTGGGCCCGAGAGGGCGTGAATGTGCGACGACGACCGAACGCGATGTCGATGGCGGCTACGGAACAGGCGAGGCAACGCCGATAGTCGCCCGTGGCCATCCCACGTCGCACTACCTGCATTCATCGCCACGTCCACTCCACCAGCCCCCGCGCCAGCGATGCCCGCACGCGATACGCCGCCACGACGGCGTCCAGCAACTCTTCACCCCCCACCGCCTCCCCCGCCACCCCGCGCCGCCCCAGTGGGGCCAGCAGCTCGCGCGCGCGATCCCAATCGTGCGGAATCGGGAGGCGGGCCACCGTCCAGCCGAGGTAGCGGCGAAAGCCGCCACGCGCCGGCTCGGCGAGGGCGTCGAGCCACGCGGTCGCGAGCGGCGAGTTGAGGAGGGCGGCGAAGGCCGCGGCATCGGTATCGTCGCGGCAGGTGAGGACGTAGCAGCTGTTGACCGGGACGACGGGAGAGTTGGCCGGCAGGATGCAGGCCCGCATCCCGCGACTCACATCGGCCCAGACGACGCGCGGCCGCGCGCTCACGGCGCCGTCGATGCGATGCAGCGACCACCATGCGCGCCGGCCGCGCAGGTCGGTGCGGCGCGACAGCTCGCCGCGCCATCGCGCCAGCCAGCGCCCGGCAAGCGGCGGGAGCACGGCCAGGGGGCGTCCCGCGCCGTCGTGCGTCCAGATGATGCGCTCGCGCGACGGGGCCGGGGTCCACAGGCGCGAGCGCTCCCCGCGAAGGACGGGACGGAGGAGCGCACCCTCGATGGGAGCTTCACGCCCGCGTCCCTGTACGATGGCGTGATCCGCCGCGCCGCGCACGCAGTCCACGAGAAAGGCGTCGTTGCACCCGCACTTGACGCCGAGCGAGGGGCGTCCGAGCCCGCTGTCGGCGAGCGGGGGGCCGGCCTTGGCCAGGCGCGCGAAGGCGTCGCGGGCGGGCGGGGGGAGGATGAGCCACGGGGCGCCCGGGGACGCATCGAAGGCGAGCGAGCGCCGGGCGATCGACCAGTTGATGGCGAAGTCGCGCCGGTGCACACCCAGCTGCACGGAGTCGTTGGGGTTTGCGCCTGACCCGCTCGCAGCGCTCGCGCCCGACGCCGAGGTCGCCTGCCCCGACACGTGGCCGAGGACCTGGCCTGTGGCGCCAGCCGCGAGCGGGTGGCACCGCCGCACGACGACGAGCGACGGGTACACCGCGGCGTCGAAGGCCGCGGGGGCCTCGGACCAGTCCTCCACGAGCTGCAGCTCGTGCGTGTCGCCCAGAAGGCGGCGCACCCCGCCGCCGGCCAGCGAACGCCACAACTTGAGCGGGAGGAGGAGCGCCAAGGTTCCGCCGGGGCGCAGGAGCTCCACCGCACGCTCGGCGAAGAGCGCGGCGAGATCCACCTGCGCGGCGAAGCCCGCCCCCGCCCCCGCGCTCACCGCCCCGGCCTGCCAGGCGGCGTGGCGGAAGACGAAGAAGTCGCGCCGGAACGCCTCCCGCCGCTCGGGGGGGATGCGGTGGAGCCGCACCCATGGCGGGTTGCCGATGACGAGGTCGAAGCCGCTGCTGGCGGCGACGTCGGGGAAGTGCGACTCGAAGCGGAAGGGGAGGGCCCCTCCCCCTGCCAGCAGTCGTTGCGCCTGGCGGAGCCCTCGTGCGCGCGCCCGCAACGTTGCGCGCGCCACGCGTTCGTCGCCCACGGCGCCGCGCCGGTTGCCGAACAGGTCGCGCCCGCGCGCCGCCTGCACGAGGGCGCGGCGCGACTCGGCGACCTGCGCCGCCTGCCGCTCGAGGGCGGCGAGGGCCGCGCGGCGCTCCACACGATCGAGGACACGCGCCAGCGTCACCTTGCGGGCGCCCGTCGCGCGGGCGTAGCGCTCGCGCACGATAGCCACGGACGACGCCGCCACGCGGGAGTCGAACGCGCCGCCGGCCAGCGCATCTCCCACTCGCACGTTCCGGTCCAGGTTGGGGAGCGGGGGGACGTCGAGCGGATCGGTCACGTCGAGGTCCATCACGACGGAGAGCCAGAGCCGGAGCTCGCACAGCCAGACGGCCATGGGATTGAGGTCGACGCCAAAGATGGAATGCGTCAGCACCGCGCGACGGATGGCCGCCGGAGGGCGCGCGTCGCCGGCGGCCGCCATGAGGTGGGCGACGCGCTCGAGGGCATGCACCAGGAACGCGCCCGACCCGCAGGCAGGGTCCACCAACCGCACCCCCGCCAGGAACGTCCGCAGCCCGTCTCTCTCGTCAGGCGCCATGCCGGCCGGGTGACGCAGCGCCTCGCGCGCGTCGCGCACGATGCCCGCCGCGGCCAGTGCGTGCTCCAGCGCGCTGTCGGTGATGCGCGCGACGAGGGGGTGCGGCGTGTAGAATGCCCCGCTGTCGCGGCGCTCGCGCGACGCCATCAGCGACTCGAAGGCGCGTCCGAGGATCTCCGGGTCGACCGCACTCTCGCTCCACTCGCCTTCCTGCTCGCGCGGCGAGAAGCGGTAGCGCCCGAGGAGCTCGTCGAACAGGGCGCCAAGCTCGTCGTCGCCGAAACGAAGCGCGCGATACCGCCGCTCGAGGGGAGAGCGGGCGAAGAGTCCGCCGTTGAGGAAGGGGACGCGGCCGAAGCGTCGCGCCGCCGCGGCGCGGCGCGAGAGGCGCGTGTTGAGCGTCCCGAAGAAGAGGGGCTCGAGGAAGCGGCGGTGCGCGTCTCCCCCAGAGGCCAGGACGCGGTCGAGGTGGCGGGCCAGGAAGTCGGCATCGCCGTCGAGCCAGCCGCGCGATTGCAGGAAGGCGAGGAAGAGGAGGCGCGAGGTAACAACGAGGGCGAGCTCGCGGCGGACATCGGAGGGGGCCCGTCCCCGTCCCCCCTCTCCCAGTGCGAGGACGTGATGCTCGAGCGCCCGGTAGAAGCGGTGCGACAGCGCCTCTCGCCCGAGGATCTCGCACCAGCGCTGGTGCACCACCATGTCGTCGCCCTCGGCCGCGGCGGCGAGGGCGAGGAGCGTCTCCGCGTCGCTCGCCATCACGCGCCGGGGGTCGAAGACCAGGGCGCTCACCCGGGGCCGGGCGTCGGCCGGGCGCCAGGTCGCGAGCCCCCCGCTCGCGCCGTCGGCGGTGGCGGCGAGCACCATCCACGGATGGTGCGCCCCCTCCCGGTATAGCCGCTGCGCGAGCGTGGCCAGGACGCCGCGGAGTTGCAGCTGGGGATGGGTGGTGATCACCAACGCGCGCCGACCGTGAGGGGCGGCCAGGATGCGCGCCTCCTGCAGGGGGAGTGACCCGAGGAGCGCGAGCGACCGGTCCAGCGCCAGCAGGTCGCCGCGAAAGCCGAGGAACGGAAGGAGTGGCGCCGGCGGGCGGCCGTCGGAGAAGCGGGCCAGCAGGTCGGTCGCAAGGCGTCGGGTGAGCACGGGCGCACCCTACCGGTGGCCAGCCGAGGAAGCGGTACCCGACCATTGCCACCCGTGCGAATTCCGCGCGGCGCCCTCGCTGGGCGGGCGCACGGGCGCTAGAATCGGGCGACGAAGATTCCCCCAGCCCCCCTCGCCCCATGACGCAGCCCCGCCCGGGGATCGCCTCGCTCTTTCAGGGTGTCGTCTCGCGCCTGCTGGTCTACTACGCCGCCCTCACCGCCGCGGTGTGGGGAACGTGGCTGGTCCTCTCGCCCGCATCGCGGTCCGGCGTGCTCGAGGCGCTGGGGCCGATCATGGGAGTGGGCGGCGGGACGCACATGCAGGAGAAGGTCCCCGGCTTTGCGGCTGGCGGGACCCTCGTCGCGCTCCCCCCGCACCTGGTGACGCTTCTCGCCGCGGTGGCGTGTGTGGCCGCGATCCTGCTCTCCCTCCCCATCGCGTGGGTCTACATGTTCACGCGACAGAAGAAGGGATACTCGCAGTCGGTCGTCCACACCCTGGTCCTCCTCCCGGCGGTCGTGGCCGCGGTGGCCGTCCTGGTGCGGAACAGCATCGCCCTCGCCTTCTCGCTGGCCGGGATCGTCGCGGCGGTCCGCTTCCGGACCACGCTCGAGGACTCGAAGGATGCGGTCTACGTCTTCGTCGTCAGCGCCCTCGGGCTCGCCTGCGGCGTCCAGCTCGAGGTGGCGGTGGTCCTCTCGCTGCTGTACATCATCGCGGCCCTCACCCTGTGGCAGACCGACTTCGCCCGCACGCCGCCGGCGCTGGAAGGGAAGCGGGCCGAGCAGCACATGCAGCGCGCCATGGCGATCGCCAACCGCACGAGCCAGTTTGTCGCGCGGCTCGATCGCGAGATCCTGGAGACGCTGGCCCCCGAGCAGCTGGACGCCCTCGCCTCGCGCGTGCGGCGCCGCCGCGAGGACGTGAAAGTGGCGGGCGAGGAACCGGAGGACCGCCCGAAGTTCGATGGGCGCGTGACCATCGTCGTGGCCGGGACCGACGACGCGCGTCCGGTGATCGAGGCGCTCCTCACGACGCACACCAAGCGCTTCGAGCTGGTGCGAAGCGGGATGGCCAACGGCGAGACGACGCTCGTCTATGCCGTGCGGGCACGCAAGGGACAGCGGCTCGACGACGTCGCGCGCACGGTGGAGCACGAAGGGGTGCCGTACGTGGCGAGGGCCACGGCGGAGCAGTGGATGTAGGTTGCGGGAGGATGCCGAGATGCGAGAGTTGCGGTTGACGGTGTTGGTGCTGGCGGCTTCGGTCCTGTCCCTGACGGCGCCCGGGGTGGCGCCGCTGCTGGCGTCCCGCGCCGGCGCGCTGCAGGCCCAGGAGGGAGCGGCCAAGGGCGCCAGGCCCAAGGGCGAGAAGAAGAAGGCCTCCGGCGACTCCGCCTCGGCGAGCAAGGAGAAGAAGGCCCCGCGCGACAAGCTCGTGAAGGACAGCACCGAGGCCGAGCGCCAGCCGCTGTTCGCCGAGCGCACGCCGCTCCCGTTCACGCTGGTGGCCAACTTCAACGCGATCAACAAGAACCGCGACTCGACCAGCAAGGTGCGCTATCCCGGCACGCTCGTCGTCAAGGACCAGTCGGGCGCGGAGCGGCGCATCCCGGTGCAGCTGCGGACGCGCGGGCATTTCCGGCTGCGGCGCAGCACGTGCAAGTTCGTCAACCTCCTCGTGATCTTCCCGGGAAAGGGAAAGGAGGCAGAGGGGACGCCGTTCGAGGGACAGAAGTCGCTGAAGCTGGGGGCACACTGCCAGGACAACCACCGCTACGAGGACATCGTGCGGCGCGAGTACCTGGCGTACCGTGTGTTCAACGTCATCACGCCGCGCTCGTTCCGGGCCCGCCTGTCGGCCGCGACCTACGTCGACTCCGCCAGCGGCAAGGCGATGGACACGCGCGCGGCGGTCTGGATCGAGAACGAGGACCTGATGGCGGCCCGGCAGGGGGGGAGGCTCCGCGAGTTCCGCCGGGCGCTCTTCGACGACATGCACGCGCCCACGCTCGACCAGATGGCGATCTTCGAGTACCTCATCGGGAACACCGACTGGTCCATCTACGCCCTGCACAACGTCCGCCTCGTGGTGGACGACTCGGCGCGCGTCTATCCCATCCCGTACGACTTCGACTTCTCGGGATTGGTGAGCGCCCCCTACTCGACCCCGGCGCCGCAGCTGCAAATCCGCAGCGTGCGCGATCGCCTGTTCCGCGGCCCCTGCCGGACGCTGGACGAGCTGCTCCCGAGCGTGCAGCGCTTCACCTCGCGGAAGGGCGAGATCCTGGCCCTCCTCGACGAGGTCCCGGATCTCGACGAACGCGAGCGGCGCGACGCGAAGGAGTACCTGGAGTCGTTCTTCCCGTCGGTGGCCGACGCGAACGGGATCAAGGAGGCGTTCATCGACCGCTGTCTCAGGAAGCCGGGGGCATAGCAGGCGGCTCGCCGGCCCGGGTGGGCCCGCGCTCGCCGCGTCCTAGCACCGCCGAAGCCACCATGTCGCCGGTCACGTTGGCCGTCGTGCGGAACATGTCCGGAATCGTGTCGACGCCGAGAAGAATCCCCATCCCCTCCACCGGGAGCCCGGCCGCGAGGAGGACCGGGACCATCACGATGATCGAGCCGGCCGGGATTCCCGGGACGGAGAAGGTCGTGAGGACGACGGTGAGCACGATCGTCGCCATCTGCGCAGGCGCCAGCTCGACGCCGTACAGCCGGGCGATGAAGAGGACGCCGGTGGTGATGCCTAACGCGCCTCCCACGCGGAACGTCGAGGCCGCGAGCGGGAGGAAGAAGTTCGTGATCCCCTCGGGGAGCGCCAGGCGCGAGCGGGCGCTCTCCATCATCGCCGGGAGCGCCGCCAGCGAGGAGCGCGAGCTGAAGGCCACCGCCTGGGCCGGGAAGGTGGCCCGGGCGAAGTCCCCGAGGCGCATGCGGCCGCCGACGACGGCGAGCGGGTAGAGCACGATGACGGCGAAGGCGACCAGGACGATGGCGGTCGCCACGATGTAGCCGATGAGCGCGCCGGCGGCCGCCACACCGAGCTTGGCCGCCAGCGGCACGGCGAGGGCGAAGACCCCGATCGGGGCGGCGGCCAGGACCCACCGTACCAGCGTGAGGGCGGCGTCGGAGATGCCACGGAAGAAGCGCGACATCAGGTCGCGCCCGTCGGGGGTGAGGCGCGTGATGGCCAGGCCGAAGAAGACCGAGAAGACGATCAGGGGGAGCATTGCCCCATCGGCGGCCGCCTTGACCGGATTGACCGGGACCAGGTCGGTGAGCCACTGGGCGAACGTGGGGATCCTCTTCACGCTCTCCGAGGCGGCGGAGGTGGCGGTCGCCCCGCTCTCGCGGAGGGCGGCCACGGCGGCCGGATCGAGGGGGATGAGCGCCATGAGGGGGGGCGTCACCACGGCCGCGAAGACCCCCGCTGCGACCAGAAGGACGAGGAAGAAGACCAGGGCCCGCGTGCCGATGCGTCCGATGGTGCGCGCGTCGGGCGCCGAGGTGACGCCGACGATGATGCTCCCCATCACCAAGGGGACCACCGTCATGCGGATGGCATTGATCCAGAGCGTCCCCAGCGGTTCGACGATGGGGACGAGGGCCGAGAGCGTGGGGCTCTGCGCGATGGAGATGGCGATGCCGAGCGCCATTCCCAGTGCGAGGGCGACGAGGACTTTCGTTGTGAGGGACACGCGCCCAAACTACGGGGATGTTCGGAGGGGCGCGAGGAGCGCGGCGGCGCGCAGGGCGCGGCGGGGCGCAGGACCAGTCAGGGCACGAGGCAGATGAAATACAAGTCGGCGGCGGAGCTGTTCAACGAGGTGCGCGCGCGGATCACGCAGGTCACGCCGCAGGAGACGATGCGGATCCTGCAGGCGCACCCGGAGACGGTGCTCGTCGATTGCCGTGAATCCAACGAGTGGAACCTGGCGCGCATCCCGGGGGCGGTGTTCATCCCCCGCGGGATCCTCGAGTCTGGCATCGAGCGCTCGGTGGCCCGCGACCGCAAGGTCATCATCTACTGCGCCAGCGGAAACCGTTCGGCCATGGCGGCCGACTCGCTGGAGCAGATGGGGTACCACGACGTGGCCTCGATGAGCGGCGGGATCAAGGGGTGGATCGCGGCCGGCGGCGAGGTCGAGAGCTGATCGACCCGGCCCCGATGATCGGCGATCCACGGCTGTCACACCCGCTCCTGAGGCGGCTGGCCGGGGTGCTGGCGACGACGCCCGGGCTCCCCGCCGAGGACGATGGGGCCCCCGCGCGCGCGGCGGTGGCGCTCACGTTGCGGCCGACGGCGGGGGAGGGGGCCGAGATCCTCCTCATCCGGCGGGCCGAGCGAGTGGGCGACCCGTGGAGCGGGCAGATCGCCCTCCCCGGGGGGCGGTGGTCGCCTAACGACGAGTCGCTCCTGCGGACCGCCTTGCGCGAGACGTGGGAGGAGACGGGGATCGACCTCGCGGCGACGGGGATCGTGCTGGGGACGCTGGACGAGCTCCGCCCCCGCACCGCGACCCTCCCGCCCATCATCGTCACGCCGGTGGTGGTGGCGCTCGGTGACCCCCCGCCGCTGGTGCTCAGCGAGGAGGTCGCCGATGCCTTCTGGGTCTCGCTGGATGTGTTGCGCGACCCGGCGCTGAGCCGCGAGTCGCCGGTGCAGGTGCGCGGGGCCACGTGGCGCGTTCCCAGCTTCGTGGTGGGGGAGCACGTGGTGTGGGGGATGACCGAGCGCATCCTGCGGCAGTTGCTCTCGCGCCTGGGGTGACCGGGGGTAGATTGGGCGCGTCTCCGCCCGCATCTCATGCGCCCGCACATCCGTCTGTCTGCTCGCATGCCCGCCCGTGCCGTGACGGCCCTTGCGGTGGCCGCCCTCGCCTCGACACTCGCCGCGCCTGGCGCGCGAGCGCAGCGGCCGAACCTTGCCGCCTTCGACGCCTACGTGACGCAGGGGGTGAGGGCCTGGAACGTCCCGGGGCTCGCCATCGCGATCGTGGCCGGTGACTCGGTCCTCTTCGCCAAGGGATACGGCGTGCGGGAGGTGGGGCGGCCGGAGCCGGTGGACATCCACACCCGCTTCGCGATCGGGTCCACGACCAAGGCGATGACCACGCTGGCGCTGCTGATGGCGGCCGACAGCGGCAAGGTGGCGCTCGACGCCCCGGTGCTGCGCTACCTGCCGACGTTGCAGCTGTACGACCCGGTGATGACGCGCGAGATCACCGTGCGCGACCTCCTGACGCACCACACCGGGCTCCCCGGCGCCGACCAGCTGTGGGGCGGGAACGACCATCCGCCGGACGAGATCATCCGGCGGATGCGCTTCCTGGAGCCGACGGCCTCGTTCCGTAACCAGTACAACTACCAGAACGTGCAGTACCTGATGGCGGGCGAGGTGCTGCACGCCGCCACCGGGATCGCGTGGGACGCGTTCGTGCGCGCGCGCATCTTCGCCCCGCTGGGGATGGACGAGTCGCTCCCGACCGTGGCCTCGACCGAGGGGCAGCCGAACGTGGCGAAGCCGCACGACGTCGTCGACGGCGCGCTGCGTGTCGTCCCGAAGCGGACGACCGACCCGGTGGCCGCCGCCGGCTCGGTCTGGTCGAGCGTCTCGGACATGGCGCGCTGGATGCGCTTCGTCCTCGACTCCGGGCGGGTGGGAGGGCGCCGGCTGGTGTCGGAGGAGCGCTTCGTCGACTGGCTCGCCCCCCAGGTCGTCGTCCCGCTGCGCGACTTCTATCCGACGGCGCCCCTGGCGGGGATCAACCGCGTGACGTACGGGCTGGGGTGGTTCCTGCACAGCTACGCCGGTGACGAGGTGGCGATGCACACCGGGAGCATCGACGGGATGAGCGCGCTCATCGCCCTCGTCCCCTCCCGGCGCGTCGGCGTGTACGTCCTGGCCAACGCCGACCACGCCGAACTGCGGCACGCCCTGATGTACCGCGCGCTGGACCTGGTGTCCGGACGCCCCCCGCGCGACTGGTCGCGCGAGGTGAAGGCGCTGTTCGACGGGCTGGACGAGCAGGCCCGCCAGGCGCAAGCCGCCTTCGTGCGCGCCCGCGTTCCGGGGACGAGGCCGTCGCTCCCGCTGGACCGCTACGTGGGGAGCTACGCCGACTCGCTGAACGGGACCGTCACGGTCACGCGCCAGGGGGATGCCCTGCGGGCGGCGTGGGGGAGGAGCAAGGCCGGGACGCTCGAGCACTGGCACTACGACACGTTCATGGCCCGATGGGACGGGGGGCGCGGCGGGGGCGAGGTCCTGACCTTCGTGCTGGATCCGCGCGCGGGGGTGTCGGAGCTGCGGGTGGGGCGCACCGCCTTCGGGCGCGTCCCGGACGCTCGTCGTTAGGCGGTGCCTCGCCCGGGGGGCTCCCCGCGCGCGCCCCCTCGCACACCCTCTCCTTCCGTGCAGGTCCCCATGCCGCTCCGCACCCGCCAGGCCCCGCTCGTCCCGCTCGTCCCGCGCGCCCGCCGCGCCGTGTCGTGCGCCGCGGCGCTCCTCGCCCTTCCCGCCGCGGCGCAGTCCCAGCGCCCGGTGAAGCCCGGATGGCAGTGGAGCACCGACACCGTGATGCAGGTGGTTCACGCGGTGCGCGCCGGGCGGTCGCTCAAGCCGACGGCGTGGCCCAGCGGCGCGCGCGTCGCGGTCGCGCTGTCGTTCGACGTCGACAACGAGACGGTGAACCTGCGATTCGGGGAGCCGACGGTGGGGGAGCTGTCGCAGGGACAGTACGGGGCGCGCGTCGGCCTCCCGCGCGTGGTGCGCCTCCTCGATCGCCATGCGATCCCGGCCACCTTCTTCATCCCGGCCATGAGCCTCATGATCGACCGGGGGCAGGTGGGGGTGATCCAGCGGTCGGGACGCCACGAATTCGCGGTGCATGGCTGGATCCACGAGATGAACACGACGCTCCCGGCCGAGGTCGAGCGCCGCCTGGTGCAACAGGCGATCGACACGCTCACGGCCCTCACCGGGACGCGCCCGGTGGGCTATCGCGCCCCTTCGTGGAACTTCTCCCCCCACACGATGGCGATCGTCCGCGACCTGGGCTTCCTGTACGAGTCGTCGCTGATGGCCGACGACGCCCCGTACGAACTGGAGCAGGACGGCCGCGCGACCGGGATCGTCGAGCTCCCGGTGGAATGGATCCTCGACGACGCCCCGCTCTTCTCCCCGCGCGGCACCAACTACGCGTCGCCACGCGAGGTGGCGCAGGTCTGGATCGACGAGTTCGACCGGGCCTACGAGGAGCGCTCGCTCTTCCTCCTGACGATGCACCCGCACGTCTCGGGGCACCGCTCGCGGATCAAGGCGCTCGAGCTGCTGATTGCCCACATCAGGACCAAGCCCGGCGTCTGGTTCGCGACCCACCGGGCGGTGGCGGAATACGTGAAGGCGCAGGGCGGACTGCGGTAGGGAGCGCGCGCCGCACGGTGGCGGTGTTGCGCGGCCGACCGCGACGGCCCTAGGTTTAGGGAATCCTAAATCTCGAGTTCTCGCGTTCGAATTCGCGCGCCAGCCACCGGCGCCGCTCCCATCCGGTCCAAAGCATGAGCAGGTCGCCCGCCTCCGCATCACCCGCACCCGAGCCATCCCCGACACCGCCGGCCGACGCCGGCTGGCGGCGCGCGCGCGAGACGCCGTCGCTGGCGGAGGTGCACCGCACCATCCCGGTGCACGGGCTCACCTGGTGGCGCAAGCTGCTCGCCTTCGCCGGGCCCGGCTACATGGTGGCCGTGGGGTACATGGATCCGGGCAACTGGGCCACGGACCTCGCCGGCGGGTCGCGCTTCGGCTACACGCTGCTGAGCGTCATCCTCATCTCCAACCTCATGGCGGTCCTCCTGCAAGGACTCGCCTCGAAGCTCGGGATCGTCACGGGCCGCGACCTCGCCCAGGCGTGCCGCGACCACTACACGCGCCCGGTGGCCTTCGCCCTCTGGGTCCTCTGCGAACTGGCCATCGCCGCCTGCGATCTCGCGGAGGTGATCGGGACGGCGATCGCCCTCCACCTCCTGTTCGACATCCCGCTCCCCTGGGGGGTGGCCATCACCGCGTTCGACGTCCTCCTGGTGCTCTGGCTGCAGCACAAGGGATTCCGCCTCCTGGAGGCGCTGGTGATCGCGCTGGTGGCCGTGGTGGGGCTCTGCTTCCTGTTCGAGCTGCTCATCGCGCGTCCCGACCTGCGCGAGGTGGCGCGCGGCTTCATCCCGTCGAGCCAGATCCTGCGTGACCGCGAGATGCTCTACATCGCGATCGGGATCCTCGGGGCGACCGTCATGCCGCACAACCTGTACCTGCACTCGTCGATCGTGCAGACGCGCAAGTACGAGGAGTCCGCCGAGGGGCGGCGCGAGGCGGTGCGCTTCGCCTTCGCCGATTCCACGATCGCGCTTTCGCTCGCGTTGTTCATCAACGGCGCGATCCTCGTCGTTGCGGCTGCCACGTTTCATGGCACGGGGAACACGCACGTCGCCGAGATCCAGGATGCGTACCAGCTCCTTTCCCCGCTCCTCGGCGTGGGCGCGGCCAGCACGGTCTTCGCCCTCGCGCTGCTGGCGTCGGGGCAGAACTCGACGCTGACGGGGACGCTGGCGGGGCAGATCGTGATGGAGGGATTCCTCAACATCCGCCTGCGCCCCTGGCTCCGGCGGCTCATCACGCGGGCCATCGCCATTGTGCCGGCCGCGATCACGGCCATCTTGTATGGCGAAAGCGGGACCGCCCGGCTCCTCCTCCTGAGCCAGGTGATCCTCTCGCTGCAGCTGTCGTTCGCCGTCTTCCCGCTGGTGATGTTCACCTCGGACCGGGTCAAGATGGGGGAGTTCGTCAACCCCGCCTGGCTCAAGGTCCTCGCCTACATCGTCGCCACCGTCATCGCCGCGCTCAATGCGTGGCTGCTGGTCCAGACGGTCGGCGAGTGGATCCGCTGATGTATCGTCGCATCCTCGTCCCGCTCGAGCACAGCCCAACGGACAGTTGCATCCTGGCGCACGTCCGTCCCCTCGCCCGGCACTGCGGGGCGTCGATCGTCCTCATCCACGTGGCCGACGGGTGGGCGGCGCGCAACCTCGCGGCGCTCAACCTGCGGGAGTCGGAGGAGATGAGGCAGGACCGGGAATACATCGAGCGGGTGGCCGGGGAGCTGGTGAGCGAAGGGCTGCACGCGGAGGCGATCCTGGCCAATGGCGACCCCGGACGCGAGATCACCGCCGCCGCCGAGCGCGAGCACTGCGACCTGATCGCCATGGCGACGCACGGGCACAAGTTCATCGGGGACGTGATCCACGGGAGCGTGGCCAACACGGTGCGGCACGAGACGTCGATCCCCGTCCTGCTGGTGCGCGCCCCCGGGGGCGGCCGGCGCACGACGGCGTCGTGACGACGTCATGACGACGTCATGACGGCGCGCAAGGCGAAGCCCGTCCCGCCGCGCAAGAAGGCGCGGGGCAAGGGCGGGGGCAAGGGCGGGGGGAAGGGGACGGCGAATGCGGGCACGCACCCGCGCGCCAGCGCCCCCACGGCGCTCACGGCGCCCGTCGAGGACTACCTCAAGGCGATCTACGGGATCGAGCAGGGCGGGGGGGCGGCGGCGACGAACGACATCGCCGCCAAACTGTCGATTGCAGCCGCGTCGGTGAGCGGGATGGTGCGGCGCCTGGCCGACCAGGGACTCGTGTCGTACGAGCGCTACCGTGGCGTGCGCCTCACCGCCCTGGGGCGCCGCGCGGCGCTGCGCACCATCCGACGGCACCGGGTCATCGAGACGTACCTCGCGCAGGCGCTGGGCTACCCCTGGGACCGGGTGCACGAGGAGGCGGAACGCCTCGAGCACGCGGTGAGCGATGAACTGGTGGACCGGATGGCGGCGGCGGTCGGGGAGCCGGTCACCGATCCGCACGGCGACCCGATCCCGACGCGCGAAGGGATCATCGACGAGACGCGGCACCGTACCCTGTCGGACATGGCGCGAGGGGGGCGCGCCCGGGTGAAGCGCGTCAGCGACGAGGACTCGGAGCTCCTGCGCTACCTCGCCCACATCGGGATTCGCCCCGGTGTCGTCGTCACCCTGACCGACCGCGCCCCGTTCGACGGCCCGCTCACGTTGCAGGTGGGGAGGGGGACGTGCCAGATGGGGCCGGCGCTGGCCTCGCGGGTGATGGTGGAGCTCCTCCCGGACTGACGGCGGCGCGAGCCGGTCCGGGAATGCACCGGGGAACGCACCGGGGAACGCACCGGGGAACGCACCGGGGAACGCACCGGAGAACGCACCGGGGAACGCACCGGGGAACGCACCGGGGCACGGCGCCGTTCTTCCAGTCGAGCATGGACGTCTCACACCCGACCGCACGGCGCACCGCCCTCCTCGCCGCCAGCACGCTGGCGCTCGCGCTCCTGACGGCGTGGGGCAGTGTGCGGGGACAGCCCGGTCCCGGCGCGGGGCAGCGGCCGGCGGCACTCCGGCCCCCGATCGCGCGCGCCGAGAGGGGTGACCGGGGCGATTCCACCCGCAGCATCGCCATCGACGAGCGGCTGGTGCGCGACCACGGGATCGGCCTGGGCGACACGCTCGAGGTCTCGGCGGTGCCCGGGGGCGAGGGGGAGCGCGTGGTCGTGGGCGCGATCGTGCGGCGCCGCGCCGACCCGTCGGAGGTGGCCCGCGCCGAGTATCGCGTGCGCCTCCACCTCGACCAGCTGCAATCCCTGGCCGGCACCGGCGACCAGGTGGATCGGTTCGCGGTGCGCGTCGCGCCGGGGGCGACGGCGCCGGCGGTGGCGGCGATCAACGCCCGGAGCTTCGGCTTTCGCGCCCACGAGTCGCGGGACGTCGCAGCCGCGTCGTCGCGGACCTTCGCCGTCGTGTCGCGCTTCAATCGCGCCATCGGGGTCATCACGATCGTGGCCAGCGCGATCTTCCTCTTGTGCATCATGCTCCTCAAGGTCGAGGAACGCCGGCGTGACGTGGCGGCGTTGCGCCTGCTGGGCATCTCGCGCCGCACCGTCACCGCGGCCGTCGTGCTGGAGGCGTCGTGCATTGCCCTGCTGGGGAGCGCGGCGGGGGTGGCCTTCGGGTATGCCAGCTCGCGGATCATCAACTGGCACTACCAGGCGCTGTACCGCACCCCGCTCGCCTTCTCGCTGGTGACGCCGGGGACGGTGCTCTTCGCGGTCTCGCTGTCGCTGGTCCTCGGCGTGGGGGCGGGGGCGCTGGCGGCCCGGCGCCTGACGGGGGTTCCCCCGCTTTCCCTCTTTGGTCGCTGATGCGGCGCACACTCGCCCTCGCGTCGCTCCGCCGCCACCCGGTGCGCACGGCGCTGGCCGTCCTCGGCGTCGCCGTCTCGGCCGCCATGCTCCTGGACATGGTGATGCTGGCCAGCGGGATGCAGCTGTCGTTCCGCGCCCTCCTGACGCGTCAGGGATTCGAGGTCCGCCTGACGCCGAAAGGGACGCTCCCCTTCGACACCGAGGCGCGCATCGCCCGGGCGGCGGGCGCCGAGTCCACGCTGCGTGCGATCCCGGGGGTGGCGATGCTGTCGCCGGTGCTGGGGACGACGTTGCACGTGGTGCGCGGCGACGACGCCGACGCGGTCTTCACGCTGGGGGTCCGCCCCGAGGTGCAGGGGGACTACGAGATGGTGGCGGGGGAGGACGCGCTGGCGCCCGGCCGGATGGTGGTGAATGCGCGGTTCCTGGCGCGCACGGGGGCGAAGGTGGGAGACTCGCTGGAGGTGGCCGGCGGCTACGACGCGCAGCTGCGCACCTGGACGGCCCGGCGACGCGTGGTGGTGGCGGGGGTGGGGCGCTTCCTCTACCTCGCGAGCGACCAGGTGGCGGTGGCGCTGCCGCTGGCCGACGTGCAGTCGATGGACGCCCGGCACGGCACCGACGAGGTATCGCTCATCATGGTGAAGTCGGCGCCGGGAGTGGACGCGGAGTCGTTGCGCACGCGCATCGAGCGCGCGCTCCCGCGCGTGACGGCGATCGCCACGGCCGACGCCGTCCGGTCGGTGGAGGAGCGCCTGAGCTACTTCCGGCAGCTGGCCTTCATCCTGGGGTCGGTGAGCCTGACGGTGGGATTCCTCCTCGTGAGCACGCTGGTGACGGTGAGCGTGCAGGAACGCGTCGGCGAGATGGCGGTGATGCGGGCGATCGGGATCTCGCGCCCGCACGTGGCGCAGCAGGTGATGCTGGAAGGGCTGGCGATCAGCGTGCTGGGGACGGTGCTGGGGCTCGCGCTGGGGCTGGCGACCGCGCAGTACCTCAACGCGATCCTGCGAACGTTCCCCGGACTCCCGGCGGCGATCGACTTCTTCGTCTTCGAGCCGCGCGCGGCCTACCAGTCGTTCGGGCTGCTGGTCGCGACGGCGACGCTGGCCGGGGCGTTCCCGGCGTGGCGCGCGGCCTCGCTCCCGATCGCGACCACGTTGCGTACGGAGGCCGTGTCATGACGGCGGGGGGCGAGCGGGAGCGCGGGGCGCCGCTGTTGCAGGCGCAGGACCTGGTGCGCGAGTACGCGCTGGCCGGCGTCCCGGTGCAGGCCCTGCGCGGCGTGTCGCTCGCCATTCATCCCGGGGAGTACGTCGCGATCGTCGGTCCCTCGGGGTGCGGGAAGTCGTCACTCCTCAACCTGCTGGGCGCGATCGACCACCCCACGCGCGGGGCGGTGCTGCTGCGCGGGCGCGACGTGTCGCACATGCGCGACCGCGAGGCGACCGAGTTCCGCCTGCGGCACGTGGGGTTCGTCTTCCAGCGGTTCTACCTGATGCCGATGCTGACGGCGCTGGAGAACGTGGAGCTTCCGATGGCCGAGGCCGGGGTGGCGAAGGGGGCGCGGCGGGAGCGGGCGCGCGAGCTGCTGGCGTACGTGGGGCTGGGGGCCCGCGGGGGGCACCGGCCGGCGGAGCTGTCGGGGGGAGAGCAGCAGCGGGTGGCGATCGCGCGGGCGCTCGCCAACGGTCCGGACTTGCTCCTGGCGGATGAGCCCACGGGAGAGCTCGATGCGCGCACCGGGCGCGAGGTGATCGCCCTCTTCGAGCGGCTGAATGCCGACGGGATGACGATCGTGGTGGTGACGCACGACGAGGTGCTGGCACGGGCGGCGCGCCGGGTGGTGCACATGGTGGACGGGGTGGTGGTGTCGGACGAGCCGAATGCGGCGGCGG
The DNA here is from genome assembly GCA_001724275.1 of Gemmatimonadetes bacterium SCN 70-22. Lineage (NCBI taxonomy): Bacteria > Pseudomonadati > Gemmatimonadota > Gemmatimonadetes bacterium SCN 70-22. Next base: position 69,803 of record MEDZ01000014.1, on the reverse strand, counting down.
AGTCGGGGGGCCCCCCCCGAATCACATCATCGCCGTCGGTCGCCGCCGAAGCCTCACCATTCCGCCGCCCGCGTGGCTGATTCGTTGCGACGCCGATGATCGTCACCCTCGCCCTGCGCAACCTCGTCCTGCGGCCGTGGCGTTCGTTCCTCCTCCTGGCCGGCTTCGGCCTGGGCGTTGGGGTGATGATCACGCTCCTCTCGATCGGCGAGGCGATGGTCATCCAGTCGCGCGACGAGACCCTGGTGGGGGGAGGCGAGGTGACCGTCCTTCCCGACGGCGTCGACCTCGAGCTGCTCAAGACCGGTGGGGTGGGGGGGATGTGGTTCAGCGTGGCCAACGCGCGCTTCGTCTACTTGCAGCTGCTGGCGTCCCCCCGGCTCCAGCCGCTGGTGCGCGCGGCGGCGCCGCAGATGGAGGGGAAGCTCCTGTACCTGCGCGGCGCGCGCACCGGGGAGTTGGCGGTGCGCGCGTCGGGGGAGATCCCGTCCCTGACGCGCGCGGTGGGGGCGGCACCCGCGCTGGTGGCGGGGCGCTGGGACGACGATGCCGGCGACCGCCGGTGGGCCACGCCGAGCGAGGCGCAGCTGCGCGACGACATCGACCACTTCCACGAGACGCCGGCCGGCGTGCGCGACCCGGCGAGCTGGGGCGAGTGGCACTACTTCAACGTCGTCTCCCCCGACCGGAAGCGCTGGGCCTTCCTCACCTTCCTGCTGGGGGGCGAGGTGCCGCGCGGCGAGTGGGGCGGGCAGCTCCTCCTGACGCTGCACGAGGAGGGGAAGCCTGCCCGGCGCTATTCGCGGCTCGTGGACCGGTCGCGGGTGCGCTATTCCACGGACGACGCCGACCTGCAGCTTGGCGACGCCTTCGTGCGCGTCCTCGCCGACGGGCGCTACGCCGTGCGGGCGCGGATCCCGGCGGAGGACGGGTCGGCGCCGGCCACCGTGGATCTCGTGGTGGCGCCGGCCCCGCGGGCGTACTTCCCCGGTACGTCGTTAGGCGCCGGTGACTTCGTGTCGGGGTACGTGGTTGCCGGGCTCCGGGCGTCGGCGTCGGGGACGCTGTGCACCGGTGCGCGCTGCGAGCGGTACGATGGGGCGCAGGCCTACCACGACCACAACTGGGGGACCTGGCGCGGCGTCACCTGGGACTGGGGGGCGGCGCGTGCCGGGAGCTACACGGTCCTCTACGGCCGCGTGCAGGCCCCCGACTCGCTCATGGCCGACGCCCCGCTCTTCCTCTACCTGGTCGACTCGCTCGGCTTCCGCGCCGTCTTCCGGCCCCGCGAGGTGCAATACGACGACGCGCGGCGGGTGGCGGTGGGGACGACCACGCTGCGCGTCCCCGCGCGGGCGGTGATGCTGGACGTGCGCGGCCCGGACACCCTGCGCCTCGAGCTCGCCATCGAGGACGCGACGGCGACCGACACGCGAACCGCCCTGGCCGAGCGCGGCGAGACCGGCCTGGCGCGACGCATCCCGCGTCCGTGGTTCATCCAGATGAAGGGGGTGGCGCGCCTGAGCGGGCGCATCGACGGCGCGGTGGTGGCCGGTGAGGGGACGGGCTTCTTCGAAACCTATCGTTAGGTGCGCGGGGCGCCAACGCGCGTCAGCGGCGGCTGCGCAGCCGCACCATGAGGACCGCGAAGGCGACGAGGAGCGCGACGATGACGCCCGAGATCGCGATGGTGGGCGGCGCCTCGCCGGCGCGCCCGTCCCGCAGGGTGGCGAGGACGAGCCCGAATGCCACCAGCCCCGCGGCGAGGGCCACCAGGGCGGAGATCATCCGGTTTTGCGGCGGCGTGGGGGCGTGAGGCTGCGCCTCGCGCAGTGCCAGCGCGATCTCCTCGTCGGTCACCTTCGGTTCGCGCACCTGGAAGTCGGCGATCGTCGCGCGCAGCCGCTCGGCGAGCGCCCGCGATCGCGGCGTGGGGTGCGCAGTGGGGACGTGCGGGACGAAGATCATGGGAGCCGATCCGTGGACAGGGTGAGACGGTCAACCGATGAGGACGTACATCCCTCCGGCGAGGAGAACGAGGGCGGCGCCGATGAGGGTGGCGGCGAGGATGGGAGGGTGTCCCCGCGCGCGGAGCCTGGCGACGAGCGTCATTGTGCCGCTGGATCGTGCGGTGAGGGTTCGCCGGCATCGGCCGGGCGACGGGGGAGGCGCCCCGCCTCGCGCAGCGCGTTGCGCAGCAGGAACTCGATCTGCCCGTTCAGGCTGCGCAGGTCGTCGTTGGCCCAGCGCTGCACCGCGTCGAGCAGCGCGGGATCCACACGGAGCAGGAACGAACGGCGCGCGCTCATCGCCGCCTCACCGTTGGACGAGGGAGGCACGACCTCCCGCACGCCCACGGCGCGTGCGGGAGGCGGACACGGCCCGGTGCGACACCTCGCTCACGAGACGGGCCTCACTGGTACAGCGTCCCGGTGTTCACCACGGGCTGCGCATCGCGGTCCGAGCAGAGGACGACCAGGAGGTTGCTCACCATCGCCGCCTTCCGCTCCTCGTCGAGCGTCACGAGCCCGCTTTCGCCGATCATCGACAGGGCGTTTTCGACCATCCCGACGGCCCCCTCGACGATCTTCTGGCGGGCGGCGATGATGGCCGCCGCCTGCTGGCGCCGCAGCATCGCGCTCGCGATCTCCGGCGCGTAGGCCAGGTGGCTGATGCGCGCCTCGATCACCTCGACACCGGCCTTGTGCAGCCGGTCGGCCACCGCCTGCTGCAACGCCTTGGAGACTTCCTGCGGATGCGTGCTCAGCGCCACCTCGTCGTGGCCGTGCGCGTCGTACGGATACGACTGGGCCAGCGCCCGGACCGCAGCCTCGGACTGCATCACCACGAAGTGCGAGTAGTCGTCGACCTCGAACATCGCCTCGGCGGTATCGACCACCTTCCAGACCACCACCGCGCCGATCTCGATCGGGTTGGAGTGGTTGTCGTTCACCTTGAGCTTCGCCGTCTCGAAGTTCCGCACACGGAGCGAGACCGCCTTCTTGGTATAGAAAGGGTTGGCCCAGAACAGCCCCGCCTGGCGCACCGTCCCGACGTACTTCCCGAAGAGGGTGAGGACCTTCCCCTCGTTGGGTTGCACCGTGAACAGCCCGCTCAACGCGAAGATGGCGACGAAGAGGAGGAGCCCACCGACGATCGCCATGGACGGGATGTCGCCCCGCGCGCCGGCGACGATGCGTTGCACGCCCACGGCGCCGACGAGGAGTGAGAGGACCAACGCCGCCAGGCCGTTGGTGCCCGACTTGGTGATCTCGCGAAACATGGACCGTGCGTCTCCGTTGATGGTATCGACATGATATCACCTTGATACTGGGACGCAAGTCCCGATGGGTGCTTGACACTCGCCCGCCAACCCAGAGCATTGCCACGATGCACTCCGACACCGCTTCGCCAGGATGAAGTCGTCCACCTCGCCGGTTGTCACGTCCCCTGCCATCCGACTCGGAGCGCAGGGGTGGAACTACGATGCCTGGGTCGGCCCGTTCTATCCGCCCGGGACCAGGAGCGCCGACTACCTCACCGTCTACGCCCGCGCCTTCGATACGGTGGAGGTCGACTCGACTTTCTACGCCACGCCACCGGCCAGGACGGTGAAGGGGTGGGGAGAACGCGTCCCGGCCGGGTTCCGCTTCGCCCTCAAGCTCCCGCAGGAGATCACGCACGAGAACCGGCTACGGAACTCGGGCGAGCTCCTCGCCCTCTTCGCCGACCGCGCCCGCCTCCTCGGCGACAAGCTGGGGCCTATCCTGATCCAGCTGGGTCCGGATTTCGTCCCCGCCGAGCTTCCCGCCCTCGCCGCCTTCCTCCCCACGCTGCCGCGGGACCTCGACTTCGCCATCGAGTTCCGGCAGCGCGGGTGGATACACGACGGGCTCATTGCCCTCCTTGCCGAGCACCGCGTCGCACTGACGCTCACCGACGCGCGCTGGATTCCGCGCAAGACGATGCTCGCGCTCGCCGAGCGCCCGACCGCGGACTTTGCCTACGTGCGATGGATGGGGCCGAATCGCGACCTGGTGGACTACTCGCGCATCCAGGTGGATCGCTCGCGCGAGCTGTCGGCCTGGGCGCAGGTGCTCCCGTCGCTCGCGGCGCGCGTGCGAACCGTCCATGGATACGTCAACAACCACTTCGCCGGGCACAGCCCGGCGTCGCTGCGCGAGCTGCAACAGCGCCTGGGCATCCCGACGGTGGCGCCCGAGGACCTGGGCGAGCAGATGTCGCTCTTCCAGGGGTGCCTGACGCCGACCGCGCAAGCGAGACCCTCGCGCCGCTAGCTTTCGCCCTTCGCCAACCCCTTTCCGCATGCCTCGCCGTACCCTTGGATTCATCCTCTTCGCGTTCGTGCTGGCCGCGGGGTGCGTTCGCCTCGGCGTCTGGCAGCTGTCCCGGCTTGGCGAGCGCCGCGCGTTCAATCGCGAGATGGCGGCGCGCCTCGCGGGGGCGCCGGAGGGGTATGCCGAGGCGACGCGGGACTCGGCCACCGCGCGCTACCGCCAGGTGCAGCTGACGGGGCGCTACGACTACGCGCGCGAGCTCGTCCTGACGTCGCGGGCCCGGAGCGGGGCCCCCGGCGTGTGGGTGCTCACCCCCGTCGTGGTGGCCGGCGATGGTCCCCCGGTGCTGGTGAACCGTGGATGGGCGTACGCCGCCGACGGGATGTCGGTGGACCTCGCCAAGTGGCACGAGGGCGACTCGGCGATGGTGGAGGGCTACCTGGAGGAATTCGTCCCCGGAAAGGGGATGGTGTCGACGGCGTCGCAGCCGCGGGGGATCCGGCACCTGGTGCGCGACAGCGTCGAGGCCCGCCTGGGCGAGCGCGTGGCCCCGTTCGTCGTGGTGCAACGGCTGGGTGAGGAACAGCGCGATTCCATCACCCACCTCATGCGGCTCCCCACTCCCGTCCTCGACGAGGGGTCGCACCGCAGCTACGCCGTGCAGTGGTTCTCCTTCGCAGCCATCGCCGTGATCGGGGCCGCGGTGGTGGCGCGCCGCGGGCGCGAAATCCAGGCGCGCCGCAGGCGCGAGATCTAGCGGCGCGGCGGGCGCGCGACCTGGCGGCGCCGGGGGCGCCACATGCAGTCGCGCCGCTACGTCACGACGCGCCGGCGCCCTCCGCGCGCTGCAACAGGAGGACCGCGATCGCGATCAGTGCACCGCCGGCCATCGTGGGGAGGGTGAACGGCTGGCCCAGGATCAGCGCGGCGAGGAGGGCAGCGCTGAAGGGTTCGGCGGTCGAGATGATGGCGGTGCGCACCGGACCGAGCGTCTCGAGCCCGCGGAGCATGAGCTGGAAGGCGATGACCGTCGGGACCAGCGCCAACCAGGCGATCGCCCCCACCGCCGGCGCGGCGGTGGGCCAGGCGAGTTGGCCGCGCAGGGCGGCGTAGCCACCGAGGAAGAGGCAGACGCCGACCGCGATGTAGAAGGTTGCGATGGCCGGGGTCGTGCCCATTTGCAGCTGGCGGAGGAGAGGGATGTACAGGGCGTAGACGACCGCCGCGGAGAGGGAGAGCGCCGCCCCGATCGGGGCGATGGGCTCGGCCCCGGGAGATCCGACGATCACCACGATCCCGGCAAGGGAAAGGACGAGCGCGGCGAGGCGACGCCGCCCGACACGCTCCGTCCCGCGCACGGCGGCGAAGATCGCCACCCAGGCGGGAAAGGTGTAGAACAGGAAGACCGTCGTCGCTGCCGGGATGTAGTCGAGCGCCGAAAGGTTGAGGATGTTCAGTACGGCTTGGCCGATGCCGCCCCACACGACCAGCCGGCGCACGTGGAGGCGCGGGAGGCGGAGCGCGCGCCATCCGCCGACGAGGGGGGCGAGGAGGAGCGCGGCCAGCAGGAACCGCCCGGTGACGACGGTGGAGAGCGGGACGCCTTCGCGCGTGGCGATGATCGTCGCGATGGTGGTCGACGAAAAGGCAAAGGCGGAGCCGAGAACGGCGAGCGTGGCGATGCCCGGCGTCAGGGCGGCACGCTCCACCGGCAGCGGCCCTCCCCTCATCCGATGTGGAGCAGCTGGCGGGCGATGGAGAAGTAGATCACCAGCCCCGTGACGTCGACGAGCGAGGCGACGAAGGGCGACGAGGCGATGGCGGGGTCGAAGCCGAGTCGCTTGAAGACCAGCGGGAGCATGGCGCCGACCACCGAGCCGACCAGGACGACCATGACCAGCGTGAGCGAGACGACCAGGGCGAGCGTCTGCGTGCTCCCCCACATGAGCGCGCGCGCGAACCCGATCGCCCCCAGGCAGGCGCCCAGCACGACGCCCTGGCCCAGCTCGCGCAGCAGGATTCGCAGGGCGTCGCGCAGCTCCACGTCGCCGACGGCGAGGGCGCGCGTGATCAGCGTCGCGGATTGCGACCCCGAGTTGCCGCCGGAGCTGATGATGAGCGGAATGAACAGGGTGAGGGCGATGGCCGAGGCCAGCGTGTCCTCGTAGGCGCGCATGGCCGTCCCCGTGAACATCTCGCCGACGAAGAGGAAGACCAGCCAGCCCACGCGCTTGCGGGCGACGCTCCAGAAGCCGACCGTGAAGTACGGTTCCTCGAGCGGCTGCACGGCCCCCAGCTTCTGCACGTCCTCCGTCTGTTCCTCGACGATGGCGTCGATGACGTCGTCGACGGTGATGACACCGATGATGCGCTCGAACGCATCGACCACGGGGACGGCGACGAGGTCGTACTCCGAGGTGACGCGAGCCACCTCGGCACGATCGGCGGTGGCGGACACCTGCACCACTTCCGTCCAGGCGACGTCGGACACCTTGCTCCCGTCGGGAGCGGCGACGAGTTCGCGCAGCGACATCACCCCGACCAGCGACCCGCGCTCGTCGGTCACATAGAGCGCGTGCATCGCCTCCTTGCGTCCCGAGCGCGCGGCCACGCGCACGATGGCCAGCGCCTCCTCGACGGTGAGGTCCTGCATCACGGAGACGAACTCCGTGGTCATGAGCCCGCCGGCCGAGTCCGTGTCGTACTGGAGGAGGCGCTCCGTCTCCTGTCGCGCCGCGTCGGGCAGGTCGTGCAGGATCTCGTCGGCGGTCTCTTCCTCGAGCTCCTCGAGCACATCCGCGCGATCGTCCGGCGTCATCTCGGAGACGAGGGCGACGGCCTGCTCGGTGGTCATCGTCTCGAGCAGTTCGGTGCGCAGCTCTTCGTCGAGGTACTCGAGCACGTCGGCGGCGCGCGCCGCGGGGAGGGCGCGCAGCAGCTCGGTGACGCGGTCGCGCGGCAATGCCTCGGCCACGTCGGCGAGGCTCTTCGGGTGCAGCTCCTCGGTCTCTGCCGCCACGTCGGCCGGTGACTCCTCGAGCATCACGAGGATGTCAGGGGCGAGGAGGGCTGCGAGCTCGCTGTCCTGGTTGCGTTGTGGTGGCATCATCGACGCCCTCCGGCGAGGTGCGGCAGGGAGGAGCGGCCGAGCCAGCCGCTCGAGGCGCCGCAAGTTACGGGCGTCGTACAGGGCGAACAAGCGCGCGGCGCGACGCGAAACCAACCCTTTGCGGCATGCCGCTGTCAGAGAGGGCGCCGACGCCGCGCAGGGCTGGCTGTGCGCCGCAGGGGTGCGCCGCAGGGGTGCGCCGCAGGGGTGCGCTGCGGCGGTGCGCTGCGACCGCATGGTCGGGCGACGGTTCGCCTCGCCATCGCACGCTTCATCGCGTCGTCACGCGCTTCGTCCACGCGCGATATCGCAGGCGGCCGATTCGCTGTCCAAACGCCAGGTCCGCACCAAGCGCCTGTCCCCCAAGGCTCGGAAGGCTATCATGCGCATCTCACACGCCCTGCTCCTCGTTGCACTGTTCCCCGGCGTCGGCGTGGCCCAGCAGCTGCTCGCCAAGGGGCGCGCGGCCCCGGCCACTTCGTCGGTGAAGACGACTCGGGCGGTGCGCGCCACCAAGCCCCCGGTCATCGACGGCAAGGACACCGACGACATCTGGGCGCGAGCGCAGAAGATCGACGGATTCCGGATGTTCGATCCCGTGGAGGACGGTGAGCCGTCGATGGCCACCGAGGCGCGCGTCGCCTACGACGACCGCAACCTCTACGTCTTCGTGCGGGCCTTCGACCCGCACCCCGACAGCATCATGGCGCTGCTGTCCCGCCGCGACGAGCGGACGCAGTCGGACTACATCCGCTTGATCGTCGACTCGTACCACGACAAGCGCACCGGCTACGAATTCATGGTGAACCCCGCCGGGGTGCAGCGCGACATCTACCTGTACAACGATTCCAACGAGGACGTCACCTGGAACGCCGTCTGGGACGTCAAGACGGCGATCGACTCGCTGGGGTGGACGGCGGAGTTCCGCATTCCCCTGAGCCAGCTGCGCTACCCGCGCAAGGACGAGCACACCTTCGGGATCGGGATTCACCGCGAAATCGCGCGCCTCGGCGAGCGCTCGAGCTGGCCGCTCTGGCGCCGCTCGCAGTTCGGGATCGCCTCGCAGCTGGGCGAGCTCGGGGGGCTGGCGGGGATCTCGAGCCCGCGCCGACTCGAGTTGATGCCGTATACGGTGCAGGCCAACGATTCGCGGCTGCGGGCCGATGGTTACGGCCGCGCACAGCGCATGGCGTTAGGGGCCGACGTCAAGTACGGCCTGTCGTCGAACCTGACGCTCGATGCGACGATCAACCCCGACTTCGGGCAGGTGGAGGCCGATCCCGGCGTGCTGAACCTGGGGGCCTTCGAGCAGTTCTTCGAGGAGCGCCGCCCCTTCTTCCTGGAGGGGACGGGGATCTTCCGCTACGACATCGACTGCAACGACGGGCAGTGCACGGGGCCGTTCTATTCGCGTCGTATCGGGCGCGCACCGCAGGCGGGTTTCCTGAGCGAGGACCAGAACGCCGTCCCGCTGAACTCCACCATCCTCGGTGCCGCCAAGGTCACCGGGCGCCTCTCGAACGGGCTCTCGCTCGGGGTCCTCAACGCGATCACCGGTCGCGAGAGCGTGGCCGAGTCGCTCACCGTGGAGCCGCGCACGAACTATTTCGTGGTGCGTGCTCAGCAGGACCTGCGCGGCGGGCGCAGTGGCGTCGGGGCGATCTTCACTGCGGTGAACCGCGAGCTGGATGGGTACACCGAGAACTACCTGCGCCGTGAGGCGTACACCGCGGGGCTCGACGCGCGCCATCGCTTCGGCCCCAACAGCGCCTACGAGCTGTCGGGGCAGCTGTACGGGAGCGTGGTGCGCGGCTCGGAAGAGGCCATCGCCCGGACGCAGCGCTCGGCGGTGCACTTCTACCAGCGTCCGGACGACGACCTGGCGTACGACCCGACGCGGACGTCACTGTCCGGGGTCGGCTCGGGGCTCGGCCTGTCGAAGAACGGTGGCCTCACGCGCTTCTGGACCGGGGTGTGGTACAAGGGGCCGGGGCTGGAGATCAACGACGTCGGCTTCATGTCGAGCGCCAACAGCATGGGGCAGAGCAACTGGTTCGCCTTCGTCCTCCAGCGCCCCAAGTGGTTCTATCGCCGGTGGCAGGTGAACTTCAACCAGTGGAACAGCTGGCTCGCCGACGGGATGAACACCGGTCACGGCGGCAACATCAACATGAACGGGCAGCTCCGGAACATGTGGTTCGTGTACGGGGGCCTTGGCGGCGAGAAGGGCGCGTATTGCGGCGCGTGCCTGCGCGGGGGACCGGCGCTGTGGGAGAACCATTCCGTCCAGGGATGGGCAGGCTTCACGGGCGACCAGCGCCGCGCGGTCTATCCCGCCTTCGAAGCCTTCTTCCGGCGCACCGACGGTGGTCGGTCGAGCAGCATCAACCTGGGGCCGCGGGTCGAGGGGCGCTTCGCCTCCTCGTTCTCCGCGTCGCTCGGCGTGAGCTTCAACCGCAACATCGACGACCGGCAGTGGCTCGGCAACTTTGGCGACGTGGGGAGCGACACGACGCATTTCACCGTCGCGCGCCTGGACCAGAAGACGGTGTCGGTGACGACGCGCATCAACTGGACCGCCTCGCCCACGCTGTCGCTGCAGGTGTATGCCCAGCCGTTCGTGACGGGCGGCGAATACTCGGACTGGCGCGAGGTGGTGGCACCTCGCGCCCGTGGTTACGACGCGCGCTTCCGTCCGTTCACGATCGAGGGGGAGCCGGGGGGCTTCAACTTCAAGCAGTTCCGCTCGAACACGGTGGTGCGCTGGGAGTACCGCCCGGGGTCGACGCTCTTCTTCGTCTGGGCGCAGGGGCGGGTGCAGGATGGGCTCGATGCGGGGTCGTTCCGCTTCAACCGCGACTACCGCAACCTGTTCGGCGCGCATCCCGACAACACGTTCCTCGTCAAGGCGAGCTACTGGTTCGCGATGTAGCTCTGGAGACGGGAGACGGGAGACGGGAGACGGGAGACGGGAGACGGGAGACGGGAGACGGGAGACGGGAGTGCGTTAGGCGCCCCGGCCGGCGCGTCAGGGGTGGGCGTCGTCCGACAGGAGTGATAGCTGACGGCGGTCGGTGGTGGTCGCGCGGAGGCGGTAGCCCGCGGCCTCGACCGCCGCGGCGAGGGCGGCCTGGTCGAGGGGACGCTCGTGCTCGAGCGTTGCCCGCCCCACCACCACCTCGGCCTTCGCGATCCCGTCCACGGCGGCGAGCGACGTGAAGATGGCGCGGGCACAGTGCACCGTGCGCATCCCGTCGATGTCGAGAGTGGTCACCATGGGGCGGGAAGATAGCGCGCCCTCGCGCCCGGGGCGCGGCGCGGACAGATTTCGCGCATGAAGATCGCGTTTCTCGGACTCGGGGCCATCGGGACGCCCATGGCGCGCCAGGTCGCCGCCAAGTTCCCGCTCACCGTCTGGAACCGTTCGTCCGACAAGGCGAGCGCCTTCGCCAAGGCGCATGGCGCCGCCGTCGCCGGCACCCCCGCGGCAGCGGTCGCCGGGGCGGACGTCGTCATCACGTGCCTCCCCACCTCCCGCGAGGTGGAGGCGCTCCTGCATGGGAGCGAGGGGATCCTGGTGGGGATGGCGGACGGCACGTTGCTCATCGACTGTACGTCGGGCGATCCCGCCTCGTCGCGACGCATCGCGTCGCACCTGTCGGGACGGGACATCGCCTTCCTGGACGCGCCGGTGAGCGGCGGCGTCTCGGGGGCCGAGGCGGGGACGCTGACGGTGATGTGCGGCGGCGATACGGCGGCGTTCGATCGTGCGCGCCCCGTGCTGGAGTCGTTCGGGCGCAAGATCGTGCTGGTGGGTCCGGTGGGGGCGGGACATGCCCTGAAAGCGGTGAACAACGCGTTGCTCGCCGTGCACATCTGGTCGACGGTCGAGGGGTTGGCGGCGCTGACCAAGGCCGGGGTCAAGCCATCGGCGGCGCTCGAGGTGATCAATGCGTCGAGCGGGCGCTCGAACACATCGGAGAACCTCGTTCCGCAACGCGTCGTGACGCGCGCATTCCCGCGGACCTTCAAGCTGGCGCTCCTGGAAAAGGACGTCGCGATCGCGGCCGAGTTCCTTCGGGAGCAGCGCGTTCCCTCGGCGGTGATCCAGCAGGCGGCCGAGCTCTTCCGCCTGGCCCGGCACGAGCTGGGCGAGGACGCCGACCATGTTGAGGCTGCACGCCTGATCGAGCAGTGGAGCGACGTGGTGATCGCGGACTGATCCCTCGTCTCTCCGTCTTCCCGTTTTCTCGTCTTCTCGTCTTCTCGTCTTCTCGTTTCCCATGACTTCCCTGCAGGGTGCCTCCGCGCTCATACCGGTGTCCGACATCCGCGCCCGCTTCCCCGCGCTCAAGCGATGGGAGGGAGGTCATCCGGTGGCGTACTTCGACGGCCCCGGGGGGACCCAGGTGCCGCGCGAGGTGGTGGAGGCGATGAGCGACTACCTGTACCACCACAACGCGAACACGCACTGGGAGTACCCGACCTCGCACGAGACCGACGCGGCGCTGGAGCAGGCGCGCGCGGCGGCGGCCGACCTGCTCAACGCGGGGAGTGACGAGGTGGCGTTCGGCAACAACATGACGACGATCACCTTTCACGTCTCTCGCGCGTTAGGCAGGCGCTGGAGCGCGGGCGACGAGGTGATCGTGACCGAGCTCGACCACCATGCCAACGTGGCGCCGTGGCGCGAGCTGGCGCGCGACCGGGGGCTGGTGGTGCGCACGGTGCGGATGGACCCGGCAAGCGGGACGCTCGACTGGGACGACCTGCGCCGCGCATTCACCCCGCGGACGAAGCTGCTGGCGATCGGCGCGGCGTCGAACGCGCTGGGCACCGTCACCGATGTCGCGGCCGCGGCACGGCTGGCGCACGAGGCGGGGGCGCTGTGCTACGTGGACGCCGTCCACTACGCTGCCCACGGCGTGATCGACGTGAAGGCCTGGGACTGCGACTTCCTGGCGTGCTCGGCGTACAAGTTCTATGGGCCGCATGCCGGGGTCTTCTACGGCCGGCGCGGACTGATCGACGGGCTCGACGTTCCCAAGCTCGAGCCGGCGCCGAATGCCGGTCCCGAGCGGCTGGAGACGGGGACGCAGAACCACGAGGGGATCGTGGGGACGGGGGCCGCGATCGAGTTCATGGCCTCGCTGGCGCCAGGGGGGAGCCGGCGTGAGCGCCTAACGAACGCCCTCTCCGCCCTGCACGCCCGCGGCGAGCAACTCGTCGCGCGGCTCTGGAACGGGCTGCGCGAGGTGGACGGCGTGACACTCTACGGCGTGGCCCCGGGCGGTGCCCGGACGCCGACCGTCATCTTCACCGTCGCCGGGAGGAGCTCGACCGACGTCGCGCGCGCGCTCGTGCCGCGCGGGATCTACGCATCGAACGGCGATTTCTACGCGGTGACGGTGATCGAGCGCCTGGGGGAGTCGGCGGACGGCGTGGTCCGTGCCGGCTGCGCCTGCTATACCACCGAGGACGAAGTCGACCGCCTGGTGGCGGCGGTGGCGGAGCTGGGGGCGAGGTAGCGTCGCGCCTGAGGCGCGCCGGGGGCGCGCCGGGGCGTGATATATTCCCCCGCGGCATGACTCTCCCCCCGACGTTCCCCCTCCGGTTCGCGCGCGTCGTGCGCGCGACCCCGCTCGGTTGGCTGTTGCTGGTCGCAACGCTGCTGGCCACCGGCTGCAGCGCCGGGCGCGATGCCGCTTCCGGGGCGCCCCGTGCGTCGTTCCTCGTGGCGGCCGGAGACTCGACCTTCTGGGTCGAGAGCGACAGTGCCGGGATCCGCGTGCGCCGGTCGTCGATGCTGCTGGCGGAGTTCGACGGGCGCTTCCACGAGTTGTACCTGACGGATGACGACCGCTCGTACTACGACGCCGTCATCGTGGGGCAGCGCATCTTCCGCCGCGACCTCGAGCGCGGCGACTCGCTCCTCCTGCTGGAAGATTCGACGCTGGCGGAGCTGGCCCGCGACTACGCCGCGCGGCACCCGAACGAGGTGCCGCTCGCGCCGGACGAGGACGCGGCCGATGAGCCAACGACGCATGCGACGACCGAGACGGAACTGCTCGACGTCGCCGGCCCGTTCCTGACCTTCGAGCAGCATGTCGACATCGACGTCGTCGGCGATCGCGACCAGCATGTCACCCGGCGCGGCGTGATCGACATTCGCGACGGGCGTCAGGTGACCGTGAGTGAGCTGGTCGGCGAGGCGCAGGGCAGCGACATCGTGCGCCGGGCGCGCGCGCTGCTGGCGGAGGCGCTCGACTCCGTTCGCCGCGCGAACGACGAGCGCGCGCGGCGCGCGGCGACCGCGCTCACGGGATTCGTCTTCGACTCGCTCTCCTTCGCCCTGGTGGACGAGGAGGCGATGCCGGCGATCGCCTTCCTCGTCCCCGGTCGGGGACCACGCGCGGGTGGCTACGCGCTCCCCCTTCCCCCCATCCGCATCGAGGGGGCGACATGGTGGGCGCCCATCCGCGCGACCCTCCCCACGGAACCCGCGGGTGGAGGCACCTGGCGCGGGCCGGGATACGATGTCGTGGCGCGCGAGGATTCGGCGGGTGAATCGGTGCAGGTGGCGCTGCGCGCCGCCCCTAACGAGTGGGTCGTCGGGCGCCTTCCCGCGCCCGTGCGCCGCGTCCGTCGCCTGGACCACCCCGCCGTGCTCCCGGCCACCGTGCAGGCCCTTCGCCGGGCGTTCGACGAGTCGGCTCTCTATTCCGGCGAGGTCCGCACCGCCGCGCGGCTGCCGGGGCCGCGCGCGCGCCCGGCCCCGGGCGTCGCGTCCCCCGTCAAGACCCTCGCGCCGGCGCGCCGAGGCGGTAGCTCCTTCCCCTTGCTGAGCAGACGCCAAGTGGCGTTCTTGCATGCGGGACGCGAGCGCGAAGCGCCCCACCGTCCGGCGGGGCCGATGCTCGCAGGATGTCGCTGCACCTGGAGACGTGGATGACCAAGAAGTTCTCGCTCGACGAGGCCAACCGGATGCTGCCGCTGGTGACGCGCATCGTGCGTGACATCATCGAGCACTACCGCGAGTGGCAGCGGACCGTGGAGGCGTTCGAGATCGCCGCCACCCTCAACCGGTCCGACAAGCCGACCCCGGAGGCCGAGGCGCTGCAGCACAAGGCGCAGGAGCTGGCGCGCGACATCCAGGGCTTCGTCGGCGAGCTCACCCGGCTGGGCCTGGAGTTCAAGGGGTTCGAACTCGGCCTCGTCGACTTTCCCGCCGACGTCGAGGGGCGCAACATCTTCTGGTGCTGGAAGCATGGCGAGCCGGAGGTCGGCTACTGGCACGACCTCGACGCCGGGTTCAACGGCCGGCAGCCGGTCGACGCCCTCCTGCAGCCCTCGATCGCTCATCACCACTGACCGACGCGCACAGCCTCATGAAGACATATCGCTCTCCCGATGGCGTCACCTGGACGATCTCGGTCGAGTCCCCGAGCCATTCCAGCGCGCTCGTGGTCTTCGAGTATCCGGCGCCGACGGGGCGTTACGATCGCTACGCATGGATCAACGTGAAGGGGCCGCAAGTGAACGACCCGCGCGCTCGCCTCGACCCGGCCACGGTGGGCGAGGGGCTGACGGACCGCGACCTGGCACGACTGTTCCGGCGGTCGGTTCCGGTGCAGACGGAGCGTCCGGCCTACATCGCGTCCTAGCCGCAACGGCTCGCGAGGACGAAGCGCGGCTACGCCTCTGCCTCTGCGTCCCGGAACGGGACGTCGACCTCCAACCCGTCGCGCGCAATGATGGTCTGCGGGAAGACGCTCCGGGCTTCGCGTTCGAGGTCGCTGACGTCGCGGGTGTAGCGGGCCGACAGGTGCGTCAGGACGAGGCGTAGGACTCCCGCCTGTCGCGCGATCCCGGCGGCCTCGCGGGCGGTGGAGTGCCCGGTCTCGATGGCGCGCTCGTGCTCTTCGTCGCCGAAGGTGGCCTCGTGCACCAGGAGGTCGGCGCCTTCGGCCGCAACGCGGGTGGCGTCGCAGGGGCGCGTGTCGCCGGTAATGACGATGCGGCGTCCCGGGCGGGTGACGCCCACCAGCTCCCCAGGGTGCACCTCGCGCCCGTCCTCGAGGACGATCGACTCGCCTCGATGGATCCTCCCCCAGAGCGGCCCCTCGGGAATGCCGAGTTCACGGGCGCGCTCGGGGTTGAAGCGGCCGCGCCGCGTGTCCTCGACGAGGGCCCATCCCAGCGCCGCGGCGCCACGATGGTCGGCGCCGATCGCCTGGATTTCATACTCCTTCCGCCGCACCACATCACCGGGCGCGAGCTCGGTGACTTCGAGCGGAAAGGTGAGACGGTCGGTGCCGAGCGATTCGCACTTCTTCATGGTCCGGCTGGCGCCGCGAGGGCCCCAGACGCGAAGGAGTTCGGTGCGTCCCTGCAGCGCCATGGTGCGCAGGAGTCCGATGATCCCGAGGTAGTGGTCGGTGTGGAAGTGCGAGAAGAAGACGTCGCCGAAGTTGAACGAGACGCCGTAGCGCATCATCTGGCGCTGGGTCCCCTCGCCGCAGTCGAAGAGGAGAGTCTCACCCTCGCGGGTGAGGGCCATGGACGACACGCCGCGCTCTACGGTGGGGCGCGAGGCGGAAGTCCCGAGAAAGCGGAGGGAGAGCGGCATGGGGCGCGGAATATAGCCGCCGAGCTTGCTGCGGCGACGGAGGCGCGGAACGAAACGGCGCGGCGGCCGGGCAGCTTCGGCGTCGGCCGTGCGAGTGTGACCTAGCTCGCTGAGGTTGGCATGAGAGATGGCCAACATACGGAGACGACAGCCGCGTCGAGCGGGCGCGAGAGCACGGGGAGATTGGCCGGGTCACGGCACGCCAGGGTGATGCACCGACGCAACTACGGTCGAGGTTGCTTGATTTTTCGGCGGTGCTGGCGCGACTCATGTGAACAAATTCCAACCTTCCGGTGTTAGCAGTAAGCTCGACCCGAAGTGGCGAGCGGTGCGCTCGACGACGGCGAAGGGAGCGGGACGACACGGTCGCAAACGCAGCAGCGATGGACAGGGGAGGAGACCATGGCTACAAAGAGCAAGAGGGGATTCGCGTCGATGGATCCCAATCGGCAGCGTGAGATCGCCAGCAAGGGCGGCCGGGCGGCGCACGCGAAGGGCACGGCGCACGAATGGTCGCGCGACGAGGCACGCAACGCCGGGCGGAAGGGGGGCGAGGTGGTGAGCCGCGATCGTGCCCACATGGCGGCGATCGGGAAGGAAGGGGGCGAGGCACGCGGGCGGTCCACGGCCCGTGCGCGCCAGAACGGCTTCACCGATCGCGAGTCCAGCGTCACGATGTCGCGCGAGTCGATGCCGTCGACGCCGCTCCACGGTGACCGGATGGGGGGGACGCTTCCTCGCCCCGAGGCGACGCGCTAGGGAGCGCGCGGGACTCCGGCTGGGGCGCCTGACGAGGGGGCGCCCAGCCAGCGCCGGATGTAGCGTGCCGTGTCCCACTTGTCCGAGGCTCGCTTGAGCGACATGGGGCGAATCACGCCCAGCACCGGACGATCGTAGAAGGGGCGGTCGAACTTCCCGAAGCACCACTGGATCCCGCCGTAACTGCTGGGGTCGCGGCCGTCCAGCGCGTACCTGTTGTTGAGGTGTATCAGCCACGCCAGCGCGTCGGCGTAGTGCGCGCTCCAGAGGATGAGGGTCTTTCCCCAGAGCATGCGCACCACGTTGTGCATGGCGCCGCTGAGCAGCAGCTCGCGCTGCGCGGCATTCCACAGGTCATCGTGCGTCGCGGCACGCTCGAAGGCCTGCAGCGCGTAGGTGGCCTCGCGCGCATCGCTGGCGTGCTTCGCCATCGTGCGATGCACCCACTCCGGGAGGCCGGCCAGCGTCCCGTACGCGGCGTTGCGCAGGCAGAAGTTGAGGGCGAGCTCGCGCCAGGTGACCAGCTCGTCGATGAACTTCTCGGCCTGCTCGGCGTGCGGGGTGGCGAGGACGGTGCGCGCCACCTCGGCGGCGGCGATCTGGCCGAAGTGCAGGTACGGGGAGAGCCGGCTCGACCCGTCGGGATCGTTCGGGTCGGCGCGGCGCTCGGCGTAGTCGGCGAGGGCGCCGTCGCAGAAGGCACGCAACCGGGCCCGGGCGGCGTCGCGGCCGCTGGTGAGGGAAACGGGGGGGACGGTATGGTCGATCTCGCAGGAGGCCATCTCGGCGGCCAGGTCGGCGCCGGCCAGGTCGAGCGGCTCGACCCCAAGCGTGTCGTGCAGCGACGCGGCGAGCGTTGGCGTCACCGCGCGGCGCGGGAGGCGTTCCTCGACCTCCTCCAGCGCCAGCGGGAGGAGCTGCCGCAGCTTGGGGCGGATGGTGCGCGCGGCGTACTCCTCCTTCCCGATTGCGCCTGACGGAACGACCGCGTGCGACTCGATGGCCACCACGCGGCAGTTCACGCGGTCGGCCAGTCGCGGGGTGCGTTCGGCGATGCCGCAGGTGGGGAAACGATCGGTGACCAGCAGCGCGGCGCGGGCCGCGAGGCGGTCCACCACGCGGCGATCGTCGTCGCGGCGGCGGCGCAGCACGAAGTGATAGTGCAGCCCCAGGGCGCCGGCTCGGGCCGCCAGCTCGCGGGCGTTGTGGAGGATGAAGCTGTGGATGCGGTCGTTGGCGTGCTCGTAGGTGGGATCCAACCCCTGATGGATGACGAGGGGCTTGTTGAGCCGGTCGGCCTCGAGAATCGCGAAACGCAGGGCCCAGTTCTCCTCGAAACGATGGGTGCTCTGCATCCAGTACAGGACGAACTCGCCCTCGGGTTGGGTGCGCTTGTCGTTGACGCGGGTGCCGCGCAGCGACAGCTGGTCCCGGACGTGCTGGCTGGTGAGGGCGTGAAGTGGCGAGGCCACGTGAAGCGAGCGGAATCGGGTGAGGGAGGGCGGGCGGCGCCGGGCGTGACACGATCGTTGCCGCGCGGTCACGACACGGTGTCAACGGTGGGCCAAGTTGCCGTTGTTCCAGAGGTTAACGGCGATCGGCTTGACTTTGGGGCCGATGGGGCTAGGTTTCCGTCGATCGCCGGCCCCGCCCACGCGGGGCCGCGTCGTTACGCCGGAGTGCGACCGTCGTCAACTGGGTGGCGCAATCCTGGCAGAACGGGGCTGTAGCTCAGCTGGGAGAGCGCTGCAATCGCACTGCAGAGGTCAGGGGTTCGATCCCCCTCAGCTCCATAGACGCCGGCGCAGGCCGGCCGCAGCACATGGCGGGAGACCGCCGCAGGGTGACTAGCCAGCCGTTGTCCGGTAGGACGCAGAGTTCCAATGGCAACGTGCTTGGCGAGCCCTGACGGATGGGCCAGCAGACGGTGGGGCCACTGACGAGAGTCGGTGGCCTTTCGTGTTGCAGGGGGGTCAGGGGGTGAAGACGGCGACGTCCTGTCGGAGCGCCCCGAAGGTCTCGAGGAGGAATCGGTTCTCCTCGGCTTCCGACCGTCCGGCGAAGTCGCCGAAGGCGGTGGAGCCCAGCCCGCCCAGCCAGCGCATGATCGCGCTCTCCTTCACCGCCGTGCGAACCTGGCGCACGCTCATCGCCTGGTTTCCCAGGTCGTCGCGAACGGCCAGCCGCAATTCGCTGCCGCGCCCCTCGAATGGAGAGCGGAGGGGGCTCTTGATGAGGCGATCGGTGGCGAGGGGGAAGTGCCACTCGGGTTCGCGGCGGAATCGCATCATCCATGCGCGCTCGTGCTCGCCGCGTTCGATGGTGAAGTCGCCGACGAGGTTCGAGAAGCCGACCCGGAACATCATGAACTTCGCGGAGAAGTCGAGGCGCACCCGGAGCGAGTCTTCCATGGCCCGCGGCGGTCCGGCGAGCGTGACGAGGTGCCCCCCCCGCGCGCGCAGCCGGGCGACGGCCTTGCCGCGGTCGAGGACGAGGTCGACGACCTGCGCTCCCGTCCGATCCATGAGCTGCACGCGCGCCTCGGTCGGCATGACGTACTTGTCGATGTAGGCGGCGAAGTACGGGTAGCGGCGCCGCAGCGAATCGGGGGTGAAGCTCAGGTGCAACGCGAACGCCGTCGACCCGTCGGCGAGCGGCGTGGAGCGGAGCGAGTCGAGGGCGAAGAGCTGTCCCAGGTGCCGGCCGGTGCGCGGAAAGGTGGCGCGCGCATCGGCGAGGAGGGCGGGCCCCGTGCGCCGCTCGAAGGCCGTGAACAGGGTGCCTAACGCGCGGGCCACCTGGGGGGCGCGCACCGGGCCGATGCCGTGATCGACGTGGGTGATCCACTCGTACCGGTCGCGTCCAAGGCGGGTGAGCTGCATGAAGTGCCGCTCGTCGCCGAGGCGCACGGGGTAGGGAGCGGCGGGGCGTGACGAGAAGAGGTACCCCTTCTCGGTGAGCTCGGCGTGGAGATAGAGGGCCCGCACCGAGTCGGGCGCCATTGCCGACCAGATGCTGGAGTCGTCGAAGATGCGCGACGGGGCGAGGGCGGCGTTCGCCATCCTGGGGCGCGCGGCGGCGAAGCGCGGGTCGCGCTGAACGTTGTAGAACCGGAAGGCGAAGCCGGCAAAGACGTTGTCGGCATTCCGCTTGGCCGCGTCGAGCGAGGGGCCCCATGCGGGAACAGCGTCTCGACAGGCTCCGATGGCGAGCGTGGCGAAGAGTGCGAGGGAGCGGAGGCGCGGCATGAAGCGGAGTCTGGGGACGGCAGGCAGGGGTTGCCCGGCGTGTCGTTATCCGGGTATTTTCTCCTACGCTGCGGGCCAGACGGAAGGTCCCCCGGCGTTTGCACTGCCCCTTGGTGTAACTGGCAACACGTCTGACTCTGGATCAGAAGAGTCCTGGTTCGAGCCCAGGAGGGGCAACTGGAAGGGCTGCGGCGCCTTACGGCACCGCAGCCCTTCGTCTTTGCCAGGGCCACCGGGAGGAAAGCGTGCGGGCCCATGGACGGGCTCCGGTCGCTCAACCTGCCGCCGGCATCCGCGCCTCCACGTAGGCGACGCATCCCGCGAGCGTGGCCACCTGCGGGTAATCCTCCTCGGGTACCTCGACGCCGAGCTCCTGGTGTACGCCGATCAGGAAGTTCAGGAAGTCGACCGAGTCGAGGTCGACCTGTTCGCGGAGCGGACGCGCGGGATCGATCGAGGCCGGGTCGGCCTCGGGTGCGATGCGGCGCAGGGCGCGGAGAATCGCCTCGCGGATGTCGTTCGTGCTCACAGGGCCTCCGGCGCCTGGAGGCGGCGGGCGAGCTCGGCGAGGAAGCGCGCGCCGTAGTGCCCGTCGGTGGCGCGATGGTCGGCGGAGAGGGTGGCGGTGACGACGGGGCGAACGCCGAGGAATCCGCCGGAGGCCCATGGCCGCTCCGAGATGCGGCCGAAGCCGACGAGGGCGACCTGCGGCGGATAGATCACCCCAAAGAGGAGTTGCACTCCCTCGTCGCCGAGGTTCGAGACGGTGATGGTGGCGTCGGTCATCTCGGACCCGCGCAGCCCGCCACCGCGGGCGCGCTGCACCAGGTCGCCTAACGCTGCCATCAGCGCCGCGGGCGACAGGTGATCGACGTCGTGAATGGCCGGGGCGATGAGCCCCCCGCCGCGGAGCGAGATCGCCACCCCGAGGTGGACCCCGCCACCGGCGCGGAAGGCACCCTCGGTCCACCAGCCGTTGAGCGACGGGTACTCGAGCAGGGCGAGGGCGACCGCCTTGAGCAGGAGGGCGGCAGGGAGGATGCGCTGGGTGATGGGGCGCTGCGCATTCGTCTCCTCGAGCCAGTCGAGCGCCGCCGACATGTCGATGTCGGTGCCGAGGTAGTAGTGCGGAATCTCGCGCTTCGAGCGTGAGACGGCGGCGGCGACGGCCTGGCGCATGGCGTCGGCGGCCGTGCGCGTCGGCACGGGAGGCACGGGAGGCACGGGAGGCGCGAGAGGCACGGGAGGCGCGAGAGGCACGGGAGGCGCGGGGAGCGCGGTGGCGGCGGGCGCGGCCGCCATGGCGCGCTCCACGTCCTCCTTCGTGATGGCGCCGCCCGGGCCGGTGCCGGCGATGGTGGAGATGTCGATTCCCGCCTCCTCGGCGATGCGACGGGCCAGTGGGGAAGTTCGGATGCGCGTGCGGCGTGGCGTCGCGGGAACCGGCGCCGGCGCGGGGACGGGGGCGGCGGGCGCGGGGACGGCGGCGGGTGCCGCCGGCGCCGGCGCTGCAGCTGGCGGCGGTGGGACGGCGGCGGGCACCGCCGGCGCCGGCGTTGTAGCTGGCGGCGATGGAATGGCGGCGGGCGCCGCGGCCTCCGGTGAGGTGACGGCCGGTGCTGCCGGAGACACGTCGCCACCAGCAGCACGCAGCCGCGCGAGCACCGTCCCCACCGGGACCCTGGTCCCCTTCGCCACGACCAGTTCGTCCACGACGCCGCCGATGCCCGCCTCGACCTCGAAGACCCCCTTCTCGGTCTCGACCTCGACGATGACGTCGCCCTTGGCGACCGTGTCGCCAGGCGCAACGCGCCAGCCGACCACGGTCCCGAATTGCATGTCGGCACCGAGCGAGGGCATGCGGAACTCGCTCGGGGGGGGAGCGCCACTCGGCGCAATCGTCGTAGCGGCCTTCATGCTGGCGCGGCGCCCCTGACGCCGCCCATGAGGGAGAGCGCCGCCGCGACGATCCCGGCGACTTGCGGGAGCGCCGCCTGCTCGAGATGGCGCGGATACGGCATGGGGACCTCGACCCCGCACACCCGCGCGACGGGGGCGTCGAGGTCGTAGAACGCCCCCTCCATGAGACGTGCACTCACCTCCGCGGCAAGGCTCCCGCTGCGCCATTCCTCGTCCACGACGACGGCGCGATGGATGCGTCGCGCGGAGTCGAGGATCGTGGCGTCGTCGAGCGGGCGCAGCGTCCGCAAGTCGACGACCTCGGCGCTGACCCCAACTGCGGAAAGCTGCTCGGCGGCCTCGAGGGTCCGGGGGAGCATCCCCCCGAAGGTGATGAGCGAGACGTCGCTCCCGGGACGGCGCACGGCCGCCCGGTCGAGGGAGACGGCGCCGGCGTCGTCGGCGAGCTCCCCCTCCATCGCATACAGTCCCGCGTGCTCGAAAACGATCACCGGGTCGGGGGACTGGAGCGCCGTCGGGAGCATCCCGCGCGCATCCTCGAGCGTTGCCGGGGCGACGACGCGGAGCCCCGGAACGTGGGCGAACCATCCCTCCAGGGCGTGCGAGTGCTGCGCCGCCACCTGCCGCCCAGCGCCGGTGGGGATCCGGATCACGACGGGGACGTTGAACTGCCCCCCCGACATGTGCAGGAGCGTGGCGGCGGTGTTGACGATCTGGT
The DNA here is from genome assembly GCA_001724275.1 of Gemmatimonadetes bacterium SCN 70-22. Classification (NCBI taxonomy): domain Bacteria; kingdom Pseudomonadati; phylum Gemmatimonadota; species Gemmatimonadetes bacterium SCN 70-22. The sequence continues at coordinate 47,122 of MEDZ01000014.1, read as the reverse complement.
CGAGCGCGAGGAGGGAGAAGTTGACGGTCATGATCTCGACGATGGGGCGCATCCCGCCGAGCGCCGCGCCGATCCCCATCCCCACGAAGGCCAGCTCGGAGAGCGGGGTGTCCCGGATCCGCTCGGGGCCGAACTCGTCCAGCAACCCCTTGCTCACGGCGTAGCAGCCGCCATACCGCCCGACGTCCTCGCCCATGAGGAAGACCCGTTCGTCGGCGACCATGGCCGCGCGGATGGCCTGGCGCACCGCCTCGCGATAGGTGGTGATCATGCGCCCCCTCCCGCCTCGCGCATCACGTGCCGGGTCAGCGTCTCGGCGGGCTCCCACGTCCCCGCCTCGGCGAAGGCGACGGCGTCGTCGACCTCCTGGCTCACCCGGGCCTCCATCTCGGCGCGCTGCGTGTCGTCGAGCGCCCCGCGCCGGCGCACGGTCGCGTCGTACGTCTCGATGGGGCAGCGCTTCTTCCACTCCTCCACCTCGGTGCGCTCGCGGTACAGCTCGGGGTCGAACATCGAGTGCGCGCGAAAGCGATAGGTGCGGCATTCGAGGAAGTACGGCCCCTCGCCGGCGCGGATCGCCTCGCAGGCGCCGCGCGCCGCATGCGCGACCGCCTCCACGTCCATGCCGTCCACATCCCACGAGGGGACGCGATGCGCCGACGCCTTGAGCGCGAGGTTCGACTCGGCGTGGGAGCGCGCCAGCGCCGTCCCCATGGCGTAGAGGTTGTTCTCGCAGACGAACAGGACGGGGAGTCGCCAGAGGGCGGCCAGGTTGAGCGTCTCGTGAAAGACCCCTTCGGCGACCGCGCCATCGCCGAAGAAGCAGGCGGTGACACGCGCGACGTGCCGCATCCGGTCGGCCAGCGCGAGCCCGGCCGCCAGCGGCAATCCTCCGCCGACGATGGCGTTCCCGCCGTAGAAGCGCGTGGCGGCGTCGAACAGGTGCATCGAGCCGCCCCGTCCGCCGCTGCACCCCTCGCGCTTGCCGTACATCTCGGCCATGATCGCCCGCGCGCTGACGCCGCGCACGAGGGCGTGGCCGTGCTCGCGGTAGGTCGCGACGACGGCGTCTGCCGGCGTGAGCGCCTGCATGACGCCGACGGCGACGGCCTCCTCACCGATGTAGAGGTGGAGGAAGCCGCGGATCTTCTCCTCCTTGTACAGGTCGGCGCAGCGTTCCTCGAAGCGGCGGATGCGGAGCATCTCCTCGAGGAGGTGCCGGGCGTGCGCGCCGTTCGCGACGGCGAAGGATTCGACGGCAGCCGTGGTGCCGCCAGGCGCAACGGTCATCGGGACGTCCCCTCCAGCGTGGACAGGTCGCCCTCGGGGAGCCCGAGCTCGCGCGCGCGCAGGAGCCGGCGCATGATCTTGCCGCTGCGCGTGCGGGGGAGCGACTCGGCGAAGGCGATCTCCTTGGGCGCGACCGCGGCCCCCAGGCGCCTGCGGGCGAAGCCGAGCAGCTCGAGGCGCAGCTCGTCGGACGGAGCAACACCGTCCTTCAGGCAGACGAAGGCCTTCACCAGCTCGCCCGCCGTCGGGTCCGGCTTGCCGATCACTGCGGCCTCGGCGACGGCGGGGTGCTCGAGGAGCGAGCTTTCCACCTCGAACGGGCCGATGAGGTGGCCCGACGACTTGATCACGTCGTCGGAGCGTCCGATGAACCAGAAGTATCCGTCGTCGTCCTGCCGCGCGAGGTCGCCCGTGAGGTACCATCCGCCGGCGAAGCACCTGCGATAGCGTTCTGCCTCGCCCAGGTACGCGCGGAACATCGAGGGCCACCCGGGACGAAGGGCGAGTTCGCCCTCGGTGCCGGCGGATTGCAGCTGGACGCTCCCGTCATCGGCACGCCGGACGATGGCGGCGTCGACCCCGGGGAGGGGGCGCCCCATGGAACCGGGGCGGATGTCCATGGACCGGAAGTTCGCGATCATGATCCCCCCGGTCTCGGTCTGCCACCAGTTGTCGTGAATGGGGAGGCCGAGGACGTCGCGTCCCCAGACGACCGCCTCCGGGTTGAGCGGCTCGCCGACGCTGGCCACGAAGCGCAGGTGTGACAGGTCGTAGCGCCGGGCAAGTTCCGGCCCCGCCTTCATCAGCATGCGGATGGCGGTGGGCGCGGTATACCAGACGGTGACGCGCTCGTCCTGCAGCGTGGCGTACCAACGTGCGGGGTCGAAGTCGCCCTCGTCCACGATGCTGGTCACGCCGATGGAGAGGGGGGCGACGATGCCGTACGACGTCCCGGTGACCCATCCGGGGTCGGCGGTGCACCAGAAGGTGTCGCCGGGGCGGAGGTCGAGCGCGAGGCGCCCGGTGATGTGGTGCGCGACGACCGCGCCGTGGACATGCAGGGCGCCCTTGGGCGTCCCGGTCGTCCCGCTCGTGAAGTGCACCACCGCCGGGTCGTCGTCGCGCGTCGGCGCGATCTCGAAGTCCTCGCTGCTGGCCGCCATCAGCTCGTCGAACCGATGCGCGCCCTGGGGGAGGGCGTCCACATCAGGGCCGATGATGATCACGTGACGCAGCGACGAGAGGGCATCGCGAATCGGCGCCACCTTCCGCTGGTACAGTTCCCTGGTCGTCACGAGGACGCTCCCGGCACCGATCGTGAGCCGCATGCGGACGGGTTCCGGACCAAATGCGGAGAACAGCGGGCAGAAGACGCAGCCGTTCTTCCAGCTGCCGAGGGCGGCGACGTACAGTTCGGGGATGCGGTCGGCGAGAACGAAGACGCGCTCGCCCTTCGCGATGCCGAGCGAGCGCAGGACGTTGGCGAAGCGGCTGCTGAGGCGTGCGAGCTGGGCGTAGCTGATGTCCCGGCGCTCGCCGTGCCGGCCGATCCACCGGATGGCGATGCGGCCGGCGTGGGGGGCGATGGCGTGACGGTCGACGGCTTCGTGCGCGATGTTGAGTCCGGCGCCGCTGGGGAGCCCGTCGAGCTCGGCGCGCGCCGCGTCCCATGAGAATGTGGCGCGCGCCGAGTCGTAGTCCGTCATCACCGGCGCCGGCTCAGGCGATTGTGTCTTCCGGATGATGGTGCCGGAGAGCTCCAGGACGAGCGGAACAGGCATGCGCCTCCGCGATCGCTAGCGACCAACCTGACCGGCAATGTGTGGTTTGCGCGGACGGGGTGCTGTCGGGGGGGCGGTCGTCGGGCGTCGGGCGCTTCCTGATGAGGCTGATCAAGAGGGGGAATCCCCCGGAACGCTGAGGTGCTCCCCTATCGATGGTGTCACCGGCAAGCGGTAGCGTGATGGCGCGTCGGCAGGACGAGAAACCTGCGACGGATGCTTTCCCGCGAGACATCGTCGGAAGGCAGCGTGCCAGTCGTTCGGTGCTGACACGCAGGTTGTGAGGTCGCTGGACACAACTGAAGCTCCGTGATCACGGAGCACCTGCATTCGTCTCGTCGAGTGTGGGGAAGGTCGTGAACCAGGTCGAGCGCAGGGCAGTTCTCAACAGCTGTGAGGCGCACGGCACCGAATCGCAGAACACGACCGCCAGCGGACGTAAACCCCTGCAGATGGCAGCAATGCCCCTGCAGGGGTTTGCATATCTTACGGGCATGACGCCGGCCTCCCGGTCCCTGGTTCGTCGTGCGGAAGTGCTGCGTGCGCAGATTCGTCATCACGACGAGCTCTACTACCAACGGAACCGCCCGTCGATCTCCGACGCGGCATACGACCGATTGGTCCATGAGCTTCGGCTGCTCGAGGAGCGTCACCCGGAGCTGGTCACCCCGGAGTCGCCGACCCAGCGTGTGGCCGGGCGCGCGGCGGGACCGTTCGCGAGCCTTCGCCATGCGGCACCAATGCTGAGTCTCGAGGCCACGCGCGACCAGGCCACGGTGGCGTCGTTCGTCACGCGGATCGCCAAGGGGAGCGGGGCGAGAGGCGACGTGCTCCTCGAACCAAAGCTCGATGGCCTGTCGGTGGAGGTCGTCTATCGGGGGGGAGTGCTGGCGCGCGCCGCCACGCGCGGCGACGGTGTCGTTGGCGAGGATGTGACGGCCAACGTACGCACCGTCGCGTCCATCCCGCCCAGGCTCCGCGGAGCTCGAGCCAAGGCCCCGGCGATGCTCTCCATCCGTGGCGAGATGCTGATGTCTCGTTCCGCCTTTTCCCGGATGAACCGCGACCTGCTGGCGCGCGGCGAGGAGCCGTTTGCCAATCCGCGGAACGCGGCGGCCGGATCGCTTCGCCAGCTCGACCCGGCGGTGACGGCGCGCCGGCCATTGCGATTCGTGGCGTACGAGGTGTTGGCGTCGCGCGGGGCGTCGCTGGCCACCGACGAGGAGGCACTCACCGCGCTCCGCCGCTGGGGATTCACGATCCCCGACGCCGTCGAGCGCGCCCGCACCGTGGAAGAGATCGCGCGCTATCACCGAAAGCTCGGAGCGCGTCGTGAGCGGCTCGACTACGAGATCGACGGTATCGTCCTGAAGGCGAACGCGCTGGAGGGGCGCCGCCGGCTGGGGGAGACGAGTCACCACCCGCGCTGGGCGCTGGCGTGGAAGTTCGAGCCACGGGCCGAGTCGACCATCGTCGACGACATCGTCTTTCAGGTGGGGCGGACCGGGGTGCTCACGCCGGTGGCACTGCTTCGCCCGGTGGACGTGGGTGGTGTCACGGTGTCGCGCGCGACGCTGCACAACCTCACCGAGCTGGCACGTCGCGACGTCCAGGTGGGAGACCGGGTGCGCGTCCATCGCGCGGGCGACGTCATTCCCGAGATCGTCGAGCGCCGACGTGGAGCGCGTCGGCACCGGGCGCGAGTGCCATCCAAGTGTCCTGCCTGCCGATCACGGCTGGCGCGCCAGGGACCGTTCTTGCGGTGCGACAACCGATGGGAGTGCCCGGCGCAGCTCATCGGCGCACTGCGCCTGCTGGCGCGGGACGAGGCGTTCTCCATCACCGGATTGGGCGAGGAGGTGGCGCGTCGATTGGTGGACGCCGGGCTGGTGCGTCGCGTCCCCGACCTCTTCACCCTGACGGCGGACGATTTCCGTGGCCTGCCGGGATTCGCCACGAAGTCGTCCGCGAACCTGGCGGGTGAGGTGGCGCGGGCGCAGCGGGTGGACCTGCCGCATTTCCTCGTTGGACTTGGCCTTCCCGGCGTGGGACGCGCTTCGGCGCGCGCGTTGGCTGATGCGTTCGGGACGTTGGCGGCGCTCCGGCGCGCGAGCGTGGCGGAGCTCGATGCGGTGCGAGACGTGGGACCGGTGGAGGCGGCGACGATCCACGCGGCGCTGAACGAGCGACGTACCAGGGCGCTCCTGGACGGCTTTCTGGGTGCGGGAGTCCGCGTGCGCCCCGCGCGGGAGGCACGCGCGGGGCGTGCGGGCGTGCTGGCGGGACGCCGGATCGCCTTCACGGGGACGTTGCCGTCGCTCTCGCGCTCGGAGGCGTCGCGCCTGGCGGAGGCGGCGGGGGGCGAGGTGACGGCGAGCGTGAGCCGCGCCTTGGACTACCTGGTGGCCGGGGCCGCGCCCGGTACGAAGATGGAGAAGGCTCGGCGCGCCGGGGTGCGCATCCTCGACGAGCGAGGCTTCCGGCGCCTGGTGGCGGGGAAGCGGGCGCAGCGGCGTGCGCCGGGTGCCTAACGGGGGGCACCTGTCGCAGTGCCGGCGGCTATCGCGCGGGCGAACGGCGGGGCTTCGACGCGCGCCGCCGGCCGAGCAGGTGGAGCAGTTGCCGGAGCGTGCGGGCGTTGGCGACGTTCGCGCGGTCGATCCATCCCCGCCTCGCCTGGTCCACTCCCCAGCGCATGAACTGCAGTTCTTCGATCGAATGCGCGTCGGTGCTGATGACGAGGGTGGCGCCGAGTTCCTGCGCGCGACGGGCGGCGACGTCGTCCAGGTCGAGGCGTTCGGGCTGGGCGTTGATCTCCATGAGGACGCCTTCGCTCGCCGCGACTCGGCAGATCTCGTCCAGGCCGAGCTGGGCGCCGCGCCGCCCGCCCACGAGGCGACCGGTCGGGTGGGCGAGGACATGGACGAACGGGTGCTGCAGCGCCCGGACGACACGCGCGGTCTGGCGCTCGGCCGGAAGGTTGAGCGACGAGTGGAGCGAGACGAGGACGACGTCGAGTCGCTCGAGGGTGTCGTCGTCGAGGTCGAGCGATCCGTCGGCGTGGATGTCGACCTCGGCTCCCTTGAGGACGATCAGCTTGCGGAGGCGCGCATTCAGGCGATCGATGCGGCGCATCTGGCGGAGGAAGCCGCCGCGGTCCAGTCCCCCGGCGACGCGCACCGTGGGGGTGTGGTCGGTGATGGCGAGGTATTCGTATCCCATCGCCTCGGCGGCCTCGGCCATCTGGTCGAGTGAGTCGCGGCCGTCGCTGTCGGTGGAGTGCGACTGCAGGTCGCCGCGCATGTCGTCGATCGTGACCAGCCGTGGGAGCTCGTGCTGCTGCGCGGCCTCGATTTCGCCGCGGTCCTCGCGCAGTTCGGGGGGGATGAACGGGAGCTTGACGGCGCGGAAGACGTCCCGCTCGTCGCGCCCCCCGATGCGGCGCGCCCCCTTGAAGACGCCGTACTCGTTGATCTTGAGCCCGCGACCGCGTCCCATGGCGCGCACGGCGATGTTGTGCGCCTTGGATCCCGTGAAGTAGTGCATCGCGGCCCCGTACGACTGCGGCGGGAGGACGCGCAGGTCGACGTGGAGCCCTCCCGACAGCTGCACCGCCGCCCGCGTGGTGCCCCTGGCGAGGACCCGTTGCACCTGGGGATAGCCCAGGAAGTGCTGGACGGCGGCGCGATCGTCCTCGCTCTCGACCAGGAGGTCGAGGTCGCCCACCGTCTCGCGGCACCGGCGGAAGCTGCCGGCCAGTTCGGCGCGGGTCACCATGCCGGCCGCGCGCATGTACGCGACGAGGGGCTCGCCATATTGCGCGGCCCGGGCGCGCAGCCAGCGTTGCTCCTTGATGGTCGTGGTGGCGAGCTCCTCGAGGATTCGCGCCTCGGTCCTCGCGCCAAAGCCCGGGAGCGTGCGTACGCGCCCGGCCCGCGCCGCGCGCTCGAGGCCCGCGAGCGAGCGGACACCAAGGCGTTCGCTGAGGATGCGTGCCTTGCGTGGGCCGATGCCGGGGACGTGGAGGAGCTCCGTGGCGCCGGGCGGGGCCTGTCGGGACAGTTCGCCAAGGAGCGCGAGCTTCCCGCTCTGCGCGATCTCCTCGATCTTGCCGGCCAGGTCGTCGCCAATGCCCGGGAGCTCGCGCAGCTGGGCGGGCGCCTGGAGCGCCATCGCGGCGATGGACTGCGGCGATTCCTCGACCACCCTCGCGGCGTTGAGGTACGCGCGGACCCGGAAGGGATTGGCGCTGGAGAGCTCGAGCAGCTCTGCCACTTCGCGGAAGATGCGGGCGATTTCCGTGTTGGCGGGGCCGGCCGTCGGTGCAGCGGGCTTTCGCGAGCGCGCGGGCATGGCCTGACGTTGGAGGTGGTCGTTCGACCGGGCAAGGGAAGCGGGCGGGGCATGCGCTCGCCGGCTACAAGCGTGGTCATTGCCGAAGCGGACCGGACCCGCTACCTTACATGAAGCGACACGTGCGCCCCGGCGCACGGACAAGTTCCGACTGACCAGGGGCCTGCCAATGCGAGCAGGCCCTTTCGCGTTCTGTAGAGCCGCCGGTCGGCGGCACCTCGCGCGAGGGATATCGCGCAGACGTTGTTGTCGGCTGGTGATCTGCCCGTTCGTGGGCCAGTGCTCCGACCACAGCACATTTTCAGGAGCATGACCATGCGTACGACAGGCACCGTGAAGTGGTTCAATGACGCCAAGGGCTTCGGTTTCGTGACCCCGTCCAGCGGAGAGAAGGACTGCTTCGTGCACCACTCGGCCATCCAGGGGAGCGGCTTCAAGTCGCTGACCGAAGGCGAGTCGGTGGAATTCGACATCGTTCAGGGGCAGAAGGGGCCGGCGGCGGAGAACGTGACGCGCCTCGGGCGCTAGTTCCATCGTCGTGCGCGGCATCGGGGGGATGCGTTTGTCCCCGCCGATGCCGCGTCGATGTCCGGCATTCCTGCGCCCGAGAGGAGAGCACATGAAGGAAGAAGCGATCGAGTTCGAGGGATCCGTCTCAGAAGTCCTGCCCAGCGCCATGTTCCGAGTGGACCTGGAGAACGGTCATCAGTTGCTGGCCACGACCGCGGGCAAGATGCGGAAGTTCCGCATCCGGATCCTCGCCGGGGATCGCGTGACGGTGGAGGTGTCGCCGTACGACCTGACCCGTGGACGCATCACGTTCCGTCACAAGTGAGGACCACCGCATGACGATTCCCGACCGTATCACCGCGAATTGGATCTCCACGTTGTCCAACGATCAGCTGCAGGACGCCGAGCGGGCGCTGCACGACCAGTTCAGCGTGGCGGAGTCGGCGGAAAAGGAGCGGCGCGGCGCCGCGTTCAGCATGATGCGCGGACCGGAGCAGCTGACGCAGGCGTGGCTGCGCTGGAGCATGGTGTGCAACGCGACGCGCGACCGAGGCCTGCGGACGTCGTACCGGCGGTAGCTACCCGGCAGGGCAAGGCGTGACAGGGCGGGACGGGGGGCAGTGCGACGCATTGCGCCCGGTTCCGCCGCTTCGCATACTGGGTGCTCCCCACGCCGCCCGCATGGATTCTCGGGTTTGTCAGCAGTCGGGCCGCCTGCGTCTCGGGGGCCCGGAGCGCCATGTATCGCGCGTCGTCGAGTGCCTCGCGCTGGTCGTGGCGCTCGGATGCGGTGGCGCCGCCGCGCCCGCCGCGCCGCGCCCGGCGTCTCCCGTCTTGAGCGACGTGCGCGTGGAGCTCTCGGCGCTCACCCTGGTGGTTGGAGCGTCGGGGACCGCGTCGGCGTCCGGGGTCGACCAGTTCGGGATGCCGATCGTGCTGTCCACGATCGAGTGGAGCACCGGGACGCCGAGCGTGGCGACGGTCTCCGCCGCCGGCGTGCTGACCGCCCTCTCGTCCGGGCAGACGCAGGTGGTCGCGACGGTTGGCGGCAAGATCGGGCGTGCCACCCTGACAGTGCTCGACGTTCCGGTCTCGTCGGTGACGATTGCCCCCAGCCTCGCGACGCTCCTGCCGGGGGCCAGCACGCAGCTGGTGGCGACCGTTCTCGACGTCAGCGGCCGTCCAGTGGCGGGTCGGGCGATGACCTGGGGCAGCGCGGACTCGTCGAAGGTCATCGTCACGCCAGGCGGCGTGATCACGGGTGTGGCGACTGGGACGACGAACGTCACGGTGTCGGTGGGGGGGAAGAGCGCGACCGCCATCGTTTCAGTGGCTGCCCCGGGGGAGCCGGCGACGATCGAGATCTCGGCGCGGACGGTGCGTCTCGTGGTCGGCGACACGCTGCAATTGGCGGCAACGGTGCGTGACGCCGAGGGGCATGTGCTGACCGGACACGACGTCACCTGGAGCATGAGCGTCGCCGCGGGACAGGGGGTGGCGACCCTGTCGGGCGCGGGGGTGGTGCGCGCGGTGTCGGCCGGGACCGTGGTGGTGGAGGCGGAGAGCGAGGGGCAGCGCGGTGCGCTGGCCATCGTGGTGCGGGACAACGTGGACGAGAGCATCGTGGTGACCTTCGCCAACCCCGTGCCCAATGAGCTCATTGGCGATACCCTGCGCGTGGTCGCCGGAGTGCGCTCGGAACGAGCGCTGCGGAGTGTCGTCGCGGAGGTGGATGGAACGCGATATCCGCTGGAGCTCACGCCGACCAACCGGTCGGGTGTCCTGTGGGTGTCACTGATCGACGTCATGTTCCAGAAGTACGGGCCCTACGTGCTGACCGTGATCGCCACCGACGAGACGGGAGCCATTGGGCTTGCCGCGATCACGTATCAGCGCGACACGCGCATTGGCGAGGTTGGCGGCAAGCTCCCTCCCAGGAACAAGTAGGGTAGGGCGCCGAGGCGCTGGGGCGCTGGGGCGCTGGGTGGTTGGACGCGGGCTTCCTCGCGGGCGCGCGCGGCGCCAGCTTGCACGCCTGCGCCCGTCGTGGGCACGAGGCCACATCCCACCCGCTCCCTGCCGCATGAAGCCCTGCGATTGCACGAGACACCACGTCAGCCGCCGCATCGTCCTCACCGGTGGGCCCGGCGCCGGGAAGACGGCGGTGCTCGAGCTCATCCGCCTCTTCTTCTGCGTGCACGTGAAGACGCTGAAGGAGTCGGCGGGAATCGTCTTCGGCGGGGGCTTTCCTCGCAACACGCGTTGGGAGCTGCGTCAGGCCGGGCAGCGCGCCATCTACCATGTACAGCGCGCGCTGGAGTCGACAGCCGAGTTGGAGGAGACGGCCGTGGTCCTGTGTGATCGCGGGACGGTGGACGGGGCAGCGTACTGGGAGGGGCCGGGGACGCTGTGGTCTGCCGTGGGGACGACGCTCGAGGCGGAGATCGAGCGCTACCACGCGGTAATCCACCTGCGCACGCCCACCGAGCCCGATGCGTATGGCCAGGAGAACCCGTTGCGCATCGAGACACTCCCGGAGGCGGCGGAAATCGATGCCCGCATCGCGGAGAGCTGGTCGACGCATCCGCGGCGCTATGTGGTGGAGGCGACCCCCGATTTCCTGACCAAGGCGGCCCGGGCGCTGGAGATCCTGCGCACCGAGGTCCCCGAGTGCTGTCGCCACCACGTGAAGCCGTTCCTCTGGAGCGTGCCCGTCCAGCCTGCGGGGGAATGAGGCGAATCGGGTGCGTCGTGGGGCGAGCGGCGATGCGCGTCGCGCGTTAGGCGCGTCCCTCCTCGTGGCACCGGGGGGGCTGTCGGGAGTACAACCCGTGGGGCGAGGGTGCGAGATTTCGCTGCGGGCGCCGACACCTCGCCGCCTTGTCGTCCCCGAACTCGCATGCCGTGATGCCGTCTCGCGAACATACCTTCCTTCCTGACGTGGTTGCCTCGGCTGCCCTGGCTGCCGCGACCGCCCCCGTTTCCCCCGCGGCCCCGGCCGCTCGGTTCGCACGCCGCGTGCTTGCCGTCTGCGCCCCCCTCCTCCTGCTCGTGCCGGGAGACCCTGCGTGGGGCCAGCAGCAGCAGGGGCGTGGAAGCGATACGGCGTCGGCGGACAGTGGCGGGCGCGGTGCGCGAACGCCTTCCAAGGGCGCAGCCGCGAAGGGTGCAGCCGCGAAGGGCGCGGCGACGAAGGGCGCGGCGACGAAGGGCGCGGCGACGAAGGGCGCGGCGACGAAGGGCGCGGCGACCAAGGGCGCGGCGACGAAAGGCGGGTCGACGAAGGGCACGGCGGTGCGCCGGGATTCGACGCGCGGTGACAGCACGCGTCGTGCGCGCCCCTCCGGCGCAATGGGGCGGCACGCCGGCGACCGCCACCTGGCCTATCGGGACACGGGGAGCGACCTGGACTCGCTCTGGCCGCCGAAGATGCCTGCGCCGCTCCCCGGGGCGATCCTTCCCGACCGGCGGATCATCGCCTTCTACGGCAACCCCCTGTCACGCCGGATGGGGATTCTCGGCGAGTTCGATCCCGAGGACATGCTGCGCAAGCTGGATGCCGAGGTCGCGGAGTGGAAGCGGCTCGACCCTACGCGTCCCGTACAGCCGGCGTTGCACCTGATTGCCGTCGTGGCGCAGGGGAGCGCGGGGAGCGATGGCAAGTATCGCGCGCGCATGGACAGCACGCTCATCGAGAAGGTGTACGGCTGGGCGCGAAGCCGGAACGCCATCCTGTTCCTCGACGTGCAAGTGGGGCTGAGCACGTTGCAGGCGGAGCTCCCGCGGCTCGAGCGCTTCCTGAAGCGCCCCGACGTCCACCTGGGGATCGACCCCGAGTTCTCGATGAAGAACGGGGGGCTCCCGGGAAAGAAGATCGGGACATACGATGCCTCGGACATCAACTACGCGTCGCGCTTCCTGGCCGGGATCGTGGACCAGTACAAGCTCCCCCCCAAGGTCCTGGTCGTCCATCGCTTCACCCAGCGGGGCGTGACGAACTACCGCAACATCACCCTCGATCCGCGGGTGCAGATCGTGATGCACATGGACGGCTTCGGGGCGCCCTGGCTCAAGCGCGATTCGTACTACGCGTACGTGAAGAAGGAGCCGGTGCAGTTCGTCGGCTGGAAGCAGTTCACCAAGCTGCGCAACGACTCGCCGCCGACCACCAAGCAGGAGATCCTGCGGCTGTGGCCGGTGCCGATCTACATCCAGTACCAGTAGGGGACGGGTCGGGGGGCTAGCGCCCCCCGACCCGGAACGAGAGGCCCGTGTAGAGGGCCCAGACACCGTTCTTCGCGGACTCCTTGACCTGGCCGAGTTCGAAGTCGGCCACCGTCGAGACGCCGAAGCCGTAGCGCACCCCTCCCGTCAGCACCAACGGCCCGAGGTCGAAGTCGAGCCCCCCGCCCACGATGCCGCCCACGTCGACGGTGTGGGTGCTCACGCCCGGGAGGTCGTTGCAGTCGGCCGAGCTCCCCTTGACGCTGCAATCGAGCTGGAAGCCCAGGTACGGGCCGGCATACACATGCGGTCGCATGCCGAGCTCGCGGCTGAGCGAGAGGCGCAGGAGGACGGGGATCTCCAGGTAGTCGAGCTTGAGCCCCTGGGCGCCGGTGGTGGTCCCCTTGGCGCCCTTGCTCACCGCCAGGACCTCGGGCTGCCAGGCCAGGGTTCCGCCCGAGGTCACGAACGACAGTCCGCCCAGCAGTCCCGTGCGGCTGTCGAGGCCATCGATGCCGCGCAGCGTCGAGAAGGTGGCGCCGACGATCGCTCCCACCTGCCCACCCTGCGCCTGTGCGACGTGGATGGGGGCGAAGAGCGCGCCCAGGACGAGTGTGCCGCTGATCACCTGCCGATGGATACCCATGCGCAACGTCTCCGTTGGAGTGTGCGGACGGTCACTGCGGATGCGCCTTGGCGCGCGCCCGGGCCACGATCTCCCGTACCTCGCGCAGCAGGGTGGGGCCGTGGTAGGTGAAGCCGTCTCGTATCGTCCACTCGACACCGCCGGTCCTGACGATCTCTCCGTTCCGGACGGCATCGGTGCCGGTCGGGTAGAGTACCTTGAGGTCCTCCAGCGGGTTCCCGTTCACGATGATGAGATCGGCGAGCCACCCCGGCCGCACGCGGCCGATCTCGCTGTCCTTGCCCAGCACCTTGGCGCCGTTGCTGGTGGCCTGCTGGATGATCTTGAGCGCGGGGAAGCCGGCTTCCTGGTGCAGTTCCAGCGACCGGATGAATCCCCAGCCGTACATCTGGTAGATGAAGCCGGCGTCGTCGCCCACGGCGATCGTCCCGCCCATGCGGTCGAAGTCGCGCAACGCGCGGAACCAGATCTGGTAGTTCTCCTTCCAGTACGCCTCGTCGACCGAAGTCCACCCGATGAAGTACGAGCCGTGGTTCAGCGGGTTGGGCTTGAAGTACTCCTCGAGCGTCGGATGGAGGTAGTCCGCATACCAGGGGGTCGTCTGCGCCCGTTGCAGGTCGCGGCTCGCCTCGTAGATGTTGAGGGTCGGAACCCAGGCGACGTTGGCCTTCACCAGCCCGGCGAGCACGTCCGCGAGCTTCGACGGGTCGGCCTCGCGCCACAGGCGTCCTGCATAACGAAAGCGGTGCACTTCGTCCGAATAGTTGAACTCGGGCGGGAACGACTGGACGCCATCGGGGATCGCCGCGTCGGGGATCCCGTACCAGTGCTCGATGCTCGTCGTTCCGAACTTGATGTCGTCCCACGCATTCGTCTCCTCGACCGCGGCGTGGTGCGCGACGCGCAGTCCCACCTTGTGCGCTTCGTCGAGCATCGCCTCCATCACGTCGCGCTTGGTGCCGAGGATCTTGATCCCGTCGGCCCCCATCGCCTTGAACGCCTGCACCTTGGCCCGCGCCTCGGCCGGCGTGTTGGGGACGGGAGGCATGTTGAACATCGGGTAGTGGAAGATGCGCGGTCCTTCCATCTGCCCGGCATTGATGCGGTCGCGCATCGGGATCGTCTTGCGCGAATCGCTCCCGACGTCGCGTACGCTGGTGATCCCCGCGGCGAGCCAGATCTTGAGCTCGTACTCCTGCTCCTGCGGTGTTCCGCCTCGTTCGTCCTGCACGTGGGCGTGCGCGTTCACGAAGCCGGGGAGGACGTACTTCCCCCTGGCGTCGATCTCCACGCCGCCGGTGGGACGGTTGTTGCGCGCGCCGATCGCGCTCTGGATCGCGTCCGCCCCGGAGGGGACGATCTGCGAGATGCGGTTGTTGTCGATGACGATGTCGTATGGGCCGGAAGCGGGCGTCCCCATGCCGTCGATGACGAGGGCGTTGCGGATGATGAGCCGCGCCGCGCGCTTGCCGTGAATGGCGGGGGCCTGCGCCGTCAGGGGGGAGGACAGGGCGAAGAGGGTGGCGCCGACGGCGATCGCCGCGACGGCGGCGACGGTGCGTGCGAGGGGGCGAGCGGTTCCTTGTGGCATGGGGTGGGAGTGTGGGGACTGGTACTGAACTGCGGGCAGCGGTTGCCAGGGTGCGTGAGACGCGGGCGGCCAGCGCACGACTGGTTCACGGCCGGCGAGCGTCGGCGAGCGTCGGCGAGCGTCGGCGAGCGTCGGCGAGCGTCGGCGAGCGTCGGCGAGCGTCGGCGAGCGCCGGCGAGATGTCGTGTGGCGAGAGGGACGTGCGAGTGATGTGCGAGAGCCGGGCGAGGGAAGCGCGTGCGAGGAGCCGGGGCGAGGGGCCGAGGCGTGGGAGGCTCAGGCCGGATCGACCCGCGCCGTGGCATAGATCAGCCCCGTCCCCGGCTCCGGGTAGGCGCGCCAGTGCAGTCGGACGTACCTCCCGTCCTTGCGCTGATAGCGATTGGTGAAGGCGAGGGTGGGGGTGCCGTCGGCCAGCCGGCCTACCTCGGCGACAGTGGCGTCCCTGTCGTCGGGATGAATGAAGTCGAGGAAGGGGCGGTTGGTGAGTTCGGCGACCGTGTAACCGAGCGACCGTTCGAATGCCGGGTTGACCACGATGAAGCGCGCGTCGGTGCCGGCGAGGCACATGAGGTCCACGCCGTAGATGAAGAAGCGTTCGAAGTCGACGATGGCATGCTCGCCGGTCGCGGCGAGTGCGATGCTCACGCCGCACGATGGGCAGTAGTTGGCGGCCTTGGGGAGCTGGTGCGCACAGCGCGGGCATTGCCTCGACACGTCGACCTCCCATCGGGGGGGACCTCGAAACCTCCGCTTCGTGCAGGCGGGGCGCAAGGCGGTACGATGCCGACGCGGGGGCGACCGAGCCGGCCACGCGGGACAAGCGCCGTCAAATGCCGGCGTCGCCTCCATCCTTGCCTGGCGAAGCGCACGGGCGAGATTGGCTTGCATGCCCCATCCTCTCTCCCCGCGATCGGCGCTCCGACGCCTGCTTGCCCCGCGTCGTCGCCGCTTCTGCTCCCCGCTCGGGATTGGCGTCGCCCTGCTTGCGATGGCGTGCAGAGGGGGCGAGGCGCCGCGCGTCGCCGACACCACGTCAATGCCAGCTGCGACTCCGTATCCGCACGCCAGCGAACCCATCGGGACGGTGCGCCAGAGCTACGACGGTGCGCTCAGCCCGGAGATGGCGGTCAACACCTTCCGCAACATCGACCGCCTCTTTCCCACGCGCATCATCGCGCGAGGCTCCGCGCCGCGTGTGCTGCCCGTGTCGGAGCGGCCGCTGGAAGCGCTCCGATTCACCGACGCTGGCAGGGCGTACGACCTGGACGATTACCTTCGCCTCAATCGCGTGGCGGCCATGCTCGTCCTCGCGGACGGCAAGGTGGCGCTGGAGCGCTACCAGTACGGCAACACGGAGCGTACGCGATGGATGTCGATGTCGGTGGCCAAGTCGATCACGTCGACGCTGATCGGTGCGGCCATCCACGACGGCCACATCCGAAGCCTGGACGACTCCGTCACGCGGTACGTGCCGGCGCTCGAGGGGAGCGCATACGCAGGGGTCAGCGTCCGCGATGTCCTGATGATGGCGTCGGGGGTGAAGTGGGACGAGACGTACACCGACTCGAGCTCCGACCGGCGGCACCTGCTGGAAGCGCAGGTCGCGCAGCGCGCCGGGGGCGCGATGGCGGTGATGGCCAAACTGCCGAGAGCAGCGGCGCCAGGGACACGGAACAACTACAGCACCGGCGAGACGCAGGTGGCGGGGGAGATCGTCCGCGGCGCAGTGGGGCAGCCGTTGGCGGCGTACCTGTCCGAGAAGATCTGGCAGCCGATGGGGATGGAGGCGGACGCGAAGTGGTGGCTCGACTCGCCCGACGGGATGGAGATCGGTGGGAGCGGGATCAGCGCGACGTTGCGCGACTACGGGCGGTTCGGGTTGTTCGTGCTCGACGACGGCGTGGTCGATGGCGCGCGCGTGCTTCCCGAGGGGTGGGTGCGCGAGGCGGGGAGCCCGAAGGTGCTGAAGGGCGGGGCGCCGCTGCCCTATGGCTACATGTGGTGGCCGTCGGAGACCGAGGCGGGGCGGCGTGACGGTGCCTTCTCGGCGCAGGGGATCCACGGGCAGTACGTGTACATCAATCCCGCGGCGAAGGTCGTGATCGTGGTGTGGGGGGCGCGGCCGCACCCCACCCAGGGGGCGGTGGTCGACGACATGGTGGTGTTCGAGGCGGTGGTGGAAGCGGTGCGATAGGCGGAGTGGTGTGGCCGGCGGGAGGGCGTGATCGGGCCCGCCGCGCCGGCGTGGGTGCGCGATTGCCGGTCATGCAGCTGGCGGAGAAGCAGACGGGCGCCCCCCCGGTAGGGGCGCCCGTCTGTCGTACAGGATGGACCGCCGGCGGGAAGCCGACTACTTGTTGTGGATCTGGATGTTACCGCCGCCGAGGAGCGTGGTCGGGTCGCTCGTGTCGGGAGCATTGAGCATGTTGTCGTACACGAGCCCGCCTGACGAGCTGGTGATCTTGATGCGGAACTTGTCGGCACCGCCGCCACCCGCGACGCTCCCGTCGATGGCTGTGAGGAGGAAGTCGTAGCTGCCGGTGCCATTGATGGTCCCGCTCCCCTTGAACTGGGCGCGGGCGCCGGACACCACGAGCCATTGATAGCTCGTGCTCGTGAAGCTCAGGTTACCGGCCTGGAACTGGAACTGTGTGCTTCCCGACGGCGTGGACTTCCCCTTCTGGTACTTGGAGACGAAGCCGAAGCTGGCGCGTCCCGCGAGGAGCGGATCGACGGTGTAGGCGCCGGCTGGGGAGTTGATCCATCCGCCGCCGGTCACGAAGCCGGCGCTGGGGTCGTACCAGACCGCGAGGACGCACGACCAGGCGCCGACGTTGCCGAACACGTCGGTGCCGCGGACGCAGATCTCATCGACGTCGGAGGCGAGGTCGGCCGGAACGGAGAACGAGACCGACTGGGTGACCGCCGACGTGACGAAGTTGGCACTCGATTGCGAGACGCCGTCGCGCGACCATTCCCACGAGAGCAGCGGTGCGTTGCCGGTGGTGAGGTCGCTGATGGTGGCGCTCACGGCGATGGCGGTGTTGATGGGCGCCGGCGCCGGGGCATTGGTCGTGGTGATGGGTCCCTCCGTGTCGATGGCGCAACTGCCGTCGAGGTCCGACGTCAGCAGCCACGGGGCGGTGGTGAGACTCCCCGAGATCCTGGCGGCGGCCGGCCCGGTTGCGAGGCCGTACCAGTTGCAGGTGGCGTCGGTGAGCGCGGCGCCGACGTTGCGCACGTCGTGGTCGGCGTTGTTGGTGATGCTGTTGCGGTTGATGACGGCGCTGGAGGGTGTGGCGTCGCCGCGGTCGAAGAACGGGGTGCTCTGAACGTCTGCGGTGTTGCCGCTCTGGATCTGGATGCCGACGTCGTTGTCGGCGACGATGTTCCGGGTGACCGTGTGGTTGGTCCCCTCGACGACGATGCCGAAGCCGTCGCCCGTGGAGCCGGCCGGCTTGCGATGATATCCGGTCACGGTGTTGCCGGAGACGACGACGCCGTGCGGCTGCGGCGCGTTCAACGCGGGATCGACACTGCGGCGGAAGACGGCGATGCCGGCATGGTCACGCGCGTCGGTGGCGGCGATGGTGCGGGTCACCACGTTGTCGCTGACGACGATGCTCCCGGGTCCGCTCGTGGCGCCGGTGCCATTGGGGATCTTGATCTCGATGCCATAGCGCCCGTTGTTGGTGACGGTGTTGTTGCTGACGACGTTCGTGCCGGGCCCCTGCGGTCCCAGGACGCCGATCCCCGAGTCCTTGTTGCCGGCGACCGTATTGCCGGTGATGGTGACGCCGGTGACGCTGCCGTCGCCCAGGTCGATCCCGACGAGCCCGTTGTTGCTGAAGGTCCCGTCGGTGATGCTGACGTTCTGCTTGACGCCGTTGATGAGCCAGAGGCCTCGCCCGTCCTTGCCGCCGGCGGCGTTGTTGTTCGAGGCGTTGACGCGGGTGAAGGCCATGTTGGAGATGCCGAAGGCCTGCACCCAGATGCCGTGGGTGGCGTTGCCAGTGGCTGCGACGTCCTGCACGATGATGTTGCTCAGCGGGCCGGACGGCATCTGGATGCCGTAGTTGAAGCCTTGCACGCCGAGATCACGGATGGTGACGCCGTTCAGGCCCGCGGCGAGCGAGAGGCCGGTGCCTGCGCCACCGGTCCCCTGCATGATCGTCGCCCCGATCCCTGCTCCCTTGAGCGTGAGCGGGACAGTGATGGTCGCGCTCTCCGGATACGTGCCGGCCTTGGCCAGCACGACGTCGCCGCTGTCGGCAGCGGCAAGGGCCACTTCGCCGGCGATCGTCGTGCCGATGCGGCGGACGTTGCTGAGCGTGTACGAACCGCTGGTGTACGAGAATGGACGTGGGACGAAGGGTAGCTCGGTCAGGAGATCAACGGTCCCCTTGTCGTACGTATTGTCGTCCCAGAACGACTTCCAGTCGAACTCGGGCTCGTGGACGGTTCCACGCGCGCGAATGTACTGCTCGGCGCCGCCGGAGAACGAGTTGCCGGTCACGATGGCGCCGCCGACCGGCTTGGTGAACCATGGCACCCCGCCAGCCCCGTTGAAGCTGATCGCGGGCCAGAGGCTGTCACCGAGGACGAAGGTGTTCCCCGTGATCTTGCGCCCGCTCACCGCCCCGGTCTGCCCGGCGCCGCTGGAGATGGCGATCTGGGTGGCGTCGGCGAAGTTGTTGTCGAGGATGTGGTAGCTGGCGACCGCCGTGGCAGGGGGGTCGAACTCGCTGATGTACACAGCGCCCCCTCCGGGAACAGCGGTCGACGAGTATTGCAGCGTGAAGTTGTCGGCCACGACCTCGATGGTCTTGTTGTCGCTCGGCGTGTTCGGGCCGAAGGCGAGTCCCTGTATGGTGGTGTTGGCCGCCTCGACGAAGACGCCGCTGTAGCCGAACGAGTTCGTGGCGTTCGTGTTTACGGTCGCCTGCACCGAGTTGGCGCTGGTGATGGGCGCGTCGGCCGTGGTGACGCCCATCAGCGTGATTCCCGGCTTGGACGAGGGGAAGAAGAGGCCGAACTGGTAACCGCCTGCCGGGGCGCCCAGGCTGGTCGTCATGCTGCCCGGCGCCACCTCGTTGTAGATGCCGGGGAGGACGCGCACGGTGCCGTCGGCGCTCACCTGGTTGATGGCGGCCTGGATGGTCTTCTTGGCATCGGTGGCGCTGGCGCCGCCATTGAGGTTGCTTCCGTTGGCGGCATCCACGTAGCAGGTGCTCGTGCAGGCCGGCAGGTTCTCCTCGAAGTTGACCGTGGCGACGGAGCCGTCGGTGAGGCGGATGCGAAGGCCGTCCAGCTGGCCGGTGAAGCCGGCCGCCCAACCGGTCGCGGTCTGGAGGCTGAACGACAGCAACTGTTGCGTGGCCATCGGCGCGCCGCCGCCGTCGGGACCTGTCAGTGTGTTGCCGGCCACGAAGGCCGGCCAGTGCGGTGCCGAGTACGATCCGAAGTTGGCTCCCGTTGCACCGGCCGTGGACTCGAAGAAGCGCAGCACGTTGCTCAGTCCCCCGGTCGTCCACTCATTCCACGTGTTGGCCGGATCGCTGATGCTGGCCGAGAAATACGGCTCCGATCCGATGCGCGCCCCGTACCAGTTGCTGGTATCGGCCTGTCCGGCGTACTTCTTGGTGTAGATCGCGATGTACCAGTCGGCCGCGTTCGCCGCGTGTGTCGTCCCCTTCTTCGTCCAGTAGCTCATGCTGGTGATCTCGCCCAGCGTGATGTCGCGGCCGAAGAGGAGCTGCGGCGTGAAGTAGATGTCGGTCTTGCCCGTTCCGTCGGATGCGAAGCTTCCGTCGGCGAATCCCGTCGGGGCATCGCCCGCGGCGCCGAGGACGTTATTGGTCGCGATCGTCGGCGATCCCGGCCGCACGACCAGGTTCGTCGTCGTCGCCACAGTCAGCGTCGGCGCCATCGCGGCATCCAGCACTCCTTGCCGCGGCTTGGGGCTCGTCAATGGCTCGGCGCACGCGCCGAGAGACAGGACGCCCGCCACCCACATCAGTGATCGCCGAATCCGCATGCCTCCACCTCCCTGGAAGTTGAACCCCCAACCGCACCGCGACCGCGCCGCTTCCATTCCCCTGACGCGAGGGCCTTGCGGGCCCCGCCCGGCAATCCGGGCGAGCATTGTCGCCGCCGGTCACATGATCGCCTGCGTGTGATGCAGCGCACATACGAGGCGAGTCGACAATACTGAGGGGACCTACTGACAACCGCTAGGGCAAACTCGGAATCGCCGGGCAGCAGATGGAAAAAACACGAGAGGCGGCAATATCTGCCGCCCCTCTCCGGCGAACCCTACACGGCCAGTGCAGGGTCGGACTACAGCCGGTCCGCCCCTGCGATCAGCCGCATGAA
The DNA here is from genome assembly GCA_001724275.1 of Gemmatimonadetes bacterium SCN 70-22. Classification (NCBI taxonomy): domain Bacteria; kingdom Pseudomonadati; phylum Gemmatimonadota; species Gemmatimonadetes bacterium SCN 70-22. The sequence continues at coordinate 26,349 of MEDZ01000014.1, read as the reverse complement.
GAACCCCACCGAGGCCGCGAAATCGGTGGCGCTGATCCGCTCGTTGACCCCGTGCACGCGCGACCGGTCGCCCTCCCCCAGCGGGATCGGGAGGAAGCGGAAGACGCGCCGGCTGTGCGGGCCCCAGTACTTGGCGTCGGTGCCGCCCATCACGACGTAGGGGATGACCGGGACCTGCTCCCCGGGTGCCATCGACTGGATGGTGGCGGCAATCAGCTTGTAGGCGGGATCGTTGGTGTCCGAGACGGGCGACGGGTCGACGCCGACGCTGTCGAGGAGCGACACGTGCACCTGCGGGTCGCTCACCACCTGCGTCACGCGGGCAATCGTCGAGTTGATCGTCTCGCCGGGCCGGATGCGGAAATTGATGACGGCGGTCGCCTCCGGGGGGAGGACGTTGTCCTTGATCCCGGCCGAGAGCATGGTCGGGGCGGTCGTGGTGTGGAGGAGGGCGGCCCCCATGGGGTTGGAGGCGAGGATGCGCTCGACCAGGGGGCGGGTGATCCAGAGATTCCCGGTGACGACGCGCTGGGCGAAGGGCTGGTAGGGGGCCATCGCCTCGATCATCCGGGCGGTGGGGCCATCGAGCGCGGTGGGGAAGGGGTCGTCCTCGAGTCGCACGATGGCCCGGCCGAGCGCCCCGACGGCGGTGCGCGGCGTGGGCATCGAGGAGTGCCCACCCTCCGCTGCTGCCGTCAGCCGCAAGCTGACGTACCCCTTCTCGGCGATGCCGACGATCGCACTGCGCTGCGAGAGGCCGGGGAGGATCCCCTTCCCCATGAAGCCGCCTTCGTCGAGGACGAGGGCGGGCTCGACGCCACGCGCGACGAGCTGCTCGACGATGGCGCGCGCCCCGTATCGCCCGCCCACCTCTTCATCGTGCCCGAAGGTCAGGTAGATGGTCCGCCTGGGCTTGTGACCGCTCCGCAGGAGCCCCTCGACCCCCTCGAGCACGGCCATGACGGTCGACTTGTCGTCGAGCGTGCCCCGTCCCCAGACGTAGCCATCGGCCATGTCGCCCGAGAAGGGGGCGTGCTCCCAATCCTCGAGGTTGGCCTCGGGGACCGGGACGACGTCGAAGTGTCCCATCAGCACCACGGGGGCGAGCGACGAGTCGCTCCCGGGCCAGGTGTAGAGGAGGCTGAGCCCGGCGACGAGCTCGCGCCTGAGGTTGGCGTGCACGAGCGGGAAGGTGGCCTTCAGGTATTCGTGCAATCCCAGGAAGGCTGCGGTGTCGATGGGAGCGCCCGACGCGAGCGACACGGTCCGGAAGCGGACCGCTCCCGCCAGGTGCATGGCGGCCGCCGCCGGGTCGACGGCCGGAAGGGGAGAGGCGTTGCCCAATGGAGCCGCGGCCGGCGGCGCCATGCGGAGCGCGCGCGCGCCCATGATGCCGGCCAGGACCACGACCACGAGAGCCAGGAGGGAGAGGACGCGCTTCATGCGAGCGATGGCGGCGGTGAGGGGACGTGTGATCGGGGGAATGTGAGCCGCGAGCCCCCATCCGCCAGAGGGCGCGCATGTCGGGCGCGGGATCCGGTAGGCGGACTCGGTGATTTCGGCGGCATTGACGGGGCGCGTGTGGGCGCCGAGCGTAGTGGCCACCACGGCCCTTCCGCCGACCCATGCTCCCGCCCAGGAGTCCCACGTGAGAATTGTGCTGGCGCGCCTCGGTGCCTTGATCGGCGCCCTCCTCGTCGCGGTCGCGGCCTTCGTGATGCTCGCCCGATTCCCGCTGGGCTTCTGGCCACTCGCCGCGCTGGCGCTGGCGGCGTTCATGCTCGCGGGGTATGCCCTGCTGTCGTGGGTCGGGCGCACGGTTTCGGCGCCTCGTGCGAGCACGCTGCGGTGGCTGCTGGGAGGGACGGCGGTGTACGCCATCGCCGCGCAGCTCCTGGTAGGGCGCGCGCCGCAGCGCACCCTCGTGGCCCCCGAACCAACGGGCGAGACGCAGTACTGGACGCTCGCCAACGGCTCGCGCATCGCCTACGAGGTGTCGCGCGCGAAGGGGGTGGCGCGTCCGGTGCCCGTCGTGGTGCTGCACGACGGGCCCGGGATGCCGGCGCTCCCCTTCTACCACGCCTTGGGGAAGCGTCCGCTGGACTTCCTCGGCGACGACGGGTACGACGTGTACTACTACGACCAGCTGGGGGCCGGGCTGTCGGGACGGCTCGACCTGACGCGCGAGGCGCCGTATACCGTGGCGCGCCACGTCGAGGATCTCGAGGCGATCCGCGGCACGCTCAACGTCCCGCGGATGATCCTGGCCGGGACGGGGTGGGGGGCGACGCTCGCCACAAACTATCTGCTGCAGCATCCGGATCGTGTGGAGAAGCTCATCCTCGAGTCGCCCGGGGCGCTGTGGGCCCCGGCGTGGCCCGAGCTGATCAACCCGGCCGCGCGCGCCAGGATGACGGACGTGCAGGCGTCGGCGCTGGCGGCGCTGCAGCGACCGCCGGTGCGCCTGGTGATCGGGCGCATGATGGCCGACTTCAGCCCGCGCTCGGCGCACACGTTTATCGCCGACTGGGAGGCTGACCAGTGGTGGACGCGCACCACCGAGGAGGCGATAAGGCTGGGGCAGCCGAACTACACATGCTACAGCGACCCGGGGCACGGGATCCCCCATCCCGCGGGGCTTGGCTTCTTCGTCAACAGTTACACGCTGGCCGACGCCGTCACCCACCCGGACCCGCGTCCCGCGCTGGGAAAGGTCACCACCGAGGCGCTGATCATCCGGGGGACGTGCGACTATACCGACTGGCCCGTGTCCGCCGAATACCTGAAGGTCCTGCCGGGGGCGCGCTACGTCGCCATCCCTGCCGCCGGGCACTTCATCTGGCTCGAGCAACCGGGGATGTACGCCGACGTCATCCGCGCGTACCTGCGCGGCGAATCGATTCCGCTCGAAGTCTACGATCCTACTCATCGCCGCGCGGCCGGCGACTCGGCGCGTTAGGCGGGCCGTACCCTTGGCTCCCCTCACGCCACGCGCCATCTTTCCCCGGAGACAATCTCCGAGGAACATCGCAATGCTTCGCCCATTACTCGCCCTGGTGGCACTCGCCGTGGTGGCCCCCGCCCTGGTGCTCCCCGCCCCGGCCGCGGCGCAGGGGAAGGTGTACAAGTCCGCCGAGCACGACTATCGCGTCGTCACCGTCGTCGACGGGCTGGTCAATCCCTGGTCGGTCGCCTTCCTCCCGGGGGGCGACATGCTGGTCACCGAGCGCCCCGGGCGCCTGCGCATCGTCCGGAACGGGAGGCTCCTCGATACGCCGGTGGCGGGGGTGCCGGAGGTCGCGGCTCGCGGGCAGGGCGGACTGCTCGACGTCGTGCCCCACCCGGGCTTCGCGAGCAACCGGCTGGTCTACCTGACGTACTCGAAGCCGGCCGGGGACAGCGGCCTGACGACGACGGCCATTGCCCGGGGGCGTCTCGAGAACGATCGCCTAACGGGGGTGGCCGACATCTTCGTCGCGAAGACACGCGGGACGATCGGCCATTTCGGCTCTCGCCTGGCCTTCGACCGTCAGGGGTACCTGTTCGTGACGGTCGGCGACCGCATGGTGCCGCCGGCGGGGAACCTGGAGGCGCACCCTGCCCAGGACCTCTCCAACCATCACGGCAAGACGTTGCGCCTGCACGACGACGGACGCGTGCCCAGCGACAACCCGTTCGTGGGGCGCGAGGGGGCATTGCCCGAGATCTGGAGCTACGGGCATCGCAACATGCAGGGGCTCGTGGTGCACCCCGAGACGGGCGACGTGTGGGAGACGGAACATGGCCCGCAGGGCGGGGACGAACTGAACCTGATCAAGAAGGGGGCCAACTACGGGTGGCCGGTCATCGGGTTTGGCGTGAACTACCGCACCGGCGCCGCCATCCATGCCGGCACGGCGCGTGAGGGGATGGAGCAGCCGGTGCAGGTCTGGGTACCGTCGATCGGGGTGTCCGGGCTGATGTACTACACCGGCGACAAGTTCCCCGGATGGAGGGGGAACCTCTTCGCCGGCGGGCTGTCGGGTGAACGGGTGACTCGCTTTACGCTGGCCGGACAGAAGGCAGAGATGGCCGAACAGCTGGTGCGCGGGATCGGCCGCGTGCGCGACGTGCGCCAAGGGCCCGACGGCTACATCTACCTGGCGATCGAGGACCGCGAGGGGAAGCCGACCCCGATCGTTCGGCTCGAGCCGGTGGCGCGTCGGTGACGTTCGCCCGCTGAGTGGGGGCAGGAGGCGACGGCGCCAGGTGCGCCGGACGCTCCTGTCCCCCTCGCCGTTCCGCCAGTCGCGAGATGGCGGCTAGTGCGCCAGCCCGAGGAGGCGGACGCGAGTCTCACGCCAGGTTTGCACGAGCGTCCAGTGGTCGTGCAACACGTGCCAGGCGAACCACGCCAGGGAGTAGCCCGCAGCCATCAGTAGCGCGAAGTACCCGGCGAGGATGGCGAGCAGTACGATCTGGAGCAGGACAGTCATCAGGGCGTCCATGGCTCACCTCCTGCTGGCGCGAAGCCAGCTGTGCGCGGCGCCTCCTGGGGTGCTGCCCACGGTAGGGAGGGTGCTGATGGACGCTGTCGGGGAGCCCCGGAAATGCGTCAGGGAAATGGCGCGCCGGGAGGGGGGAGCGACTGGTGCGGCGAGCTCGGCCAGGCGAGGGGGATCGAGCGCGTGCTGCGCCCGGGGTGGGTGCGCCCTATCGCTCGCCGAGCGCCTGCCGATCCACTTCGGCCTGTCGCTGCATCGCCAGGCGCCAGTCGATGTCGGGGGCGACGTCCGGATCCGCCAGCTGCAACGACGCCAGGGCGCGTTCCACGACCGGGGCTCCCAACGCCTCCGGGAGCGAGCGGCCGAACTCGAGCTCGGCGCGTCGGCAGAGCCGCTCCTCGCGCGCCCGGTCGCGCCCCTCGCGCTGCACGCCCATCCGGTCCACCCGCGCGTGCATGCCCTCGTGGATGATCGACGACGCCACGGTGGCGGCGGTGATGTCGCGGCGGTTGAGGAAGGTGAGTTCCGTCATGCAGGCGCGCTGGTCGGGCAGGTAGGCGCCGCGGCAGGGATAGCGCACGACCCAGAAGTGGCGCAGGTCGCGGCGCAGGTGGCGAAGCCGCCAGGGCTGGTGGCGCTCGATGAGGCCCAGCGCCTCGTCGAGGCGAGCGACGACGTCGGCGGTGACGATGTCGGGACGGCTGTTCTCGACCACGACCTCGAAGCCGCGAACGAGGTAGAACTCCGGGACCGGGGGAGGCGCGGCCATGTGTCGACTCCGTTGCGGGGCTGTCCCATTATACCGGCGGACGGCGTCAAGGGTTATGTCGCGTGCCCCCTTGCGTCGCGCGAGTCCCACCCCAAGATTGCGCGGACCATGAGCACCGCCTCCTCGCGCACCCAGTGGTTCGGCTTTACGTGGTATTACGGCTTCCGGGCCTCCGGGGGGCGTCGATCACGCGCGTGAGCATGCGGTAGCGGTTCAGCATACCAGCGTCGATCCAGCGGCCCCCGAAGACTCGGGGGCCTTTTTTGTTGCCCGTCACACCCACACCGTCCCGAGGATCCCATGCCCGACACCCCGCTCGTTGCCAGGTCGCACGCTCGCGGCCATGCCTCCACCGTAGTTGCCGTAGGGGGAGGGCGATCCGATGCGCGCGACGTCAGCATCGGCAATGGATCCTTCGTGGTGGCGGCGGGTCCGTGCTCGGTGGAGGGGATGCCGATGCTTGCCGAGGTGGCCACGGCCGTGGCGGCCAGCGGAGCTCGCCTGCTGCGCGGGGGCGCCTTCAAGCCGCGCACGTCGCCGTACGCCTTCCAGGGGCTCGGGACCGAGGCGCTGGAAATGCTCGCCGAGGTGCGCGCCACGACCGGACTCCCCGTGGTGACCGAGGTACTGGACGTTCGCCACGTGGAACTCGTCGCCCGACACGCCGACGTGCTGCAGGTCGGCGCCCGCAACATGTACAACGTGCCGCTCCTGAACGCGGTGGGTGACAGTGGGCTCCCCGTGCTGCTCAAGCGCTCGTTCGCCGCCACGGTCCACGAACTGGTGTCGGCGGCGGAATACATCGCCGTCCGGGGGAACACGCAGGTCATCCTGTGCGAGCGCGGAATCCGCACGTTCGAGCCGTCGACGCGCAACACGCTCGACGTGGCCGCCATCCCGGTGCTCAAGAAGGAGACGCATCTCCCGGTCTTCGTCGACCCGAGCCATGCGGCCGGGCGCGCGGAGTTCGTCGCACCGATCGCGTACGCGGCCATGGCGGCGGGGGCGGACGGCCTGATCGTGGAGGTCCATCCGAGTCCGGCGACGGCGAAGTCCGACGGCGACCAGTCGCTCACGCCCGGCGCCTTCGACGACATGATGCGGATGCTCATGGCGCTTGGAGAGACGATGCAGCGTTCGGTGGTGCCGCTGGGCGGAGAGGCGCGCGTGCTCTCGCTCGACGCGGCACCGCGTCGGACGTGCACGGCGCGTGCGGCGAGCGCCGGATGACGGTGGCACCGGGAGGGAACGGACCGGAGCGACTGCCCGAGCGACTGCCCGAGCGACTGGCCGAGCGACTGGCCGAGCGACTCGCCGAGCGACTCGAGGGCGATGGCGAGCCCCCGGTCCTGGTGGCCTTCCAGGGGGAGCGCGGCGCCTATGGGCACCTCGCCCTCGAGCGAGTGTGGGGCGCGCGATCCGAGGTGGTCCCGTGCCGGAGCTTCGACGACGTGGTGTTGGCGGTGGAGTCGGGGCGTGCGGAGTACGCCGTTCTCCCGCTCCGCAACGAGATCATCGGCGAGATCGCCGGGGTGGGGGCGCTGATCGCGGCGGCGGGATTGCAGGTGGTGGGCGAGATTCGGCAGCCCGTGCAGCACTGCTTGCTGGCCCCCGCGGGGAGCGTGCTCGGTGAGGTTGCCGCGGTCTTCTCGCACCCGGCGGCGCTCGCCCAGTGCCGGGGCTTCCTTGCGCGGCATCGCGCCATGGCGCCGCGCGAGGCGTACGACACGGCCGGCGCGGCGCGGGACGTGGCGGCGCGCGGCGACCGTCGCGAGGCGGCGATCGCCGCCGAAGGGTGCGCGGAACGTTACGGATTGCAGCTGCTGGCGCGCGGCATCGGCGACCGCGACGACAACGCGACCATCTTTGCCGTGGTGCAATCCCGCGGGCGGCGTCCCGGTGCGCCCCCGGCTACGGGCGGGCCGCGCCCCCTCCGCCGTTCGCCGGGAGCGGGATGACGCGGAGGCGCGGCGTCAGGCCGCGATGCCCACGCGTCGCAGGTGCTGCTGCTCGAGCGCCTCGGCCCGCTTGGCCTCGTCGAAGGCGCCCTCGCTGCGAGCGATGACGAGCGTCGCCACGCCATTGCCGATGAGGTTCACGATCGCCCGCGCCTCGGACATGAAGCGGTCGACACCGAGGAGGAGGGCGAGCCCCTCGAGCGGGACGACGCGCATGGCGGCGAGCGTCGAGGCAAGGACGATGAAGCCGCTCCCGGTCACCCCCGCTGCCCCCTTGGAGGTCAGCATCAGGATCAGGAGGATGCCGATCTGTTGTCCGACCGAGAGGTCGACGCGGAACACCTGGGCGATGAAGATGAGCGCCATCGAGAGGTAGATGGACGTCCCATCGAGGTTGAACGAGTACCCGGTGGGGATCACCAGTCGCACGACGGACTTGCTGCAGCCGTATCGCTCCAGCTTCTCCAGCATGCCGGGGAGGGCGGCCTCGCTCGAGCTGGTCCCCAGCACGAGGAGGATCTCCTCGCGGATGTACGTCAGGAACTCCCAGAGCGAGAAGCCGGAGAGGCGGCAGATGACGTTGAGGACGACGAAGACGAAGAGGAACATCGTCAGGTACACGTCGAGCATGAGGCGCCCCAGCGGGAGGAGCGTCCTGAGCCCGAACGAACCGACGGTGAACGCCATGGCCCCAAAGGCGCCCAGCGGGGCCACGTGCATGATGATCGCGACGAGCTTGAAGAAGACCTGGGCCAGTCGCTCGCAGCCGTCGGTGATGTTCCGCCCGATCTCGCCGGACATCGTCAGCGCGATGCCGAAGAGGACGGCGAAGAAGACGACCTGGAGGATCTCGCCCTTGGCGAAGGCGTCGACGACGCTCGACGGGACGATGTGGACGAGGTAGTCGACGAACTTCATCTCCTGCCCTGCCTGCGCATACCGCGAGATGTCGCCCTTGGCCATGGACGAGGCGTCGAGGCCGGCCCCCGGCTTGGTGACGTTGACGATCACGAGCCCGATGGCCAGGGCGAAGGTCGTGACGACCTCGAAGTAGAGGAACGCCTTCCCCCCCACGCGGCCGACGTGCTTCAGGTCACCAATCGTGGCAATGCCGGCGACGATGGTGAGGAAGATGATCGGCGCGATCACCATCCGGACCAGGTTCACGAAGGTATCGCCGAGGGGCTTCAGCGCCTTGCCGAATTCGGGCCACACGATGCCGACGACGACACCGAGGGCGACGGCGGTGAGGACGCGGACGGTGAGGTTGTCGAGGAGGCGGCGCACCAGGGACGGACGGAGGGTGGACGCGAGGGGCGGAGGAACCGATCGCGCGCGGGGGGCAGGAGGGTACACCCCGGGTGGAGCCGGCGCCAGCACATTGGAAGTGACTCAGAATCGGCCGGGCCGTCTATATGGGGACGGCTCGCCCCGTCCGAACCTCGGCCAGGGCGGAGCCACCCACATGCGACAGCTTCCACCCATGCCGAATCCGCACGAGGACAGCGATCGGTCGTTCGACGCAGACACTGCCACCCTTCTCGGGCGGCAGTTCGCCGATGCGGAATTGCGGGTGAACGGCGTGCGCATCGCCGTAATGGGGGTCCTGGCGATCGCCGCGACCGTGTACGCCCCTCACCTGTCACGGCCGCTGGCCCTGACCAACTTCGTCGTCCTCGCCCCCATGCTGGCGTGGGCGATCGGACAGCACCTGTTCGCGCATCGCACGGGCCGGGCGGGCGGACGGCTCTTCCTCGCGAACATCGTCCTCGACATCACGGCGACGACGCTGCTCCTCCTCGGCTACGGCGTGTTTGGCGACCCGAACCTGGCGGTCAAGTCGCCGATCTTCAGCATCTACTTCGTCGTCCTGGCGACGCGCCCATTCACCGGGTCGCCACGCCGGGCCGCCTTCGCCGCCAGCCTGGCCACGGCGCAATACGCGGGACTGGTGACGTTCCTGCTCCTCACCGGGCGCCTGCCGCTGCTCTCCGACCCCATGGTATCGGGGATGCAGGCGGGGACGACGCTCCTCGACGAGGGGTCCAAGGTCATGATGCTCATCGTCGCCGGCGTCGTCTCGACGTACGCGACGGGGTGGATCGAGGCCACGCTGGTGAAGGGGATCTCCGCCAGGCGCAACGCGGATGCCCGCTTCCGCTCGGTGTTCGAGCAGACCGGGGTCGGCGTGGCGCTCCTGAGCGAGTCGTCGACGATCATCGAGGCCAACGAGGCCCTCGCGACGTTCCTCGGCACCACCGCCGAGCGACTGGCGGGTGAACAGCTGCACGGCTTCGCGGCCGGCGAAGACAGCGACGCCGTGGGGGCGATGGCGCGCGAGGTGGTGTCGGGCGAGCGGGGCTCGGTGTCGGGTGAGCAGCGGTACGTGCGCGGCGACAGCGGGCCGGTGTGGGGGAGCCTCACGCTCACGCGCGCCCCCGCCGAGAGCGGGGCGCGCCTGATCGCGGTGCTGCAGGACGTCACCCAGCGCAAGTCGCTGGAGAAGGAGCTCCTGAAGCAGGCGTTCTACGACCAGCTGACGGGGCTCGCGAACCGTTCGCTCTTCCGCGACCGCGTGCAGCATGCCCTGGCACGTGCGTCCCGCGAGCACGATCTCGTCGCGGTCATGTTCCTGGACCTCGACAACTTCAAGGGAACGAACGACACCCTCGGGCACGCGGCCGGCGACGACCTGCTGTCGATCGTCGCCACGCGCCTGCTGAACGCGACGCGTGGGTGCGACACCGTGGCGCGGCTCGGCGGCGACGAGTTCGCCGTCCTCCTCGAGAACGTCCGGACCGACGACGACGCGACGATCGTGGCCGGGCGCATCGAGCAGGCGTTGAGCACGCCGGTGCCGCTCTCGTCGGGGGTGACGGTTCGAGTGAGCGCGAGCATCGGGATCGCGCGTGCCGCCGCCGGCGATGGCGTGGAGGAACTGCTGCGCAACGCCGACGTGGCGATGTATGCCGCGAAGAGTGCGGCCTGCGGGGGGCATGTCTTCTTCGATCCCTCGATGCACGCGGCGCTCGTGGACCGCGTGACGCTGGAGGGGGACCTGCGCCGCGCCCTCGACAACAACGAGTTCTGGGTCGCGTACCAGCCGATCGTCTCGCTCGACTCGCACGAGGTGCTCGGGATCGAGGCGCTGCTTCGCTGGTCGCACCCCACCAAGGGGAACATTCCGCCCGCGGATTTCATCGGACTCGCCGAGGAGACGGGGCTGATCATCCCCATCGGCCGCTGGGTGCTGCGGCAGGCGTGCCAGCGCACCGCGCAGTGGAACGGGCGGCGCACGGACGGGCAGCGCTTCTCGGTCACGGTGAACATCTCGGTGCGGCAGCTGGAATCGCCGACGCTCGTCACCGACGTGCAGGCGGCGCTGACCGAGAGCGGGCTGGCGCCGGAAACGCTCGTCCTCGAGATCACCGAGAACGCGCTGATGCAGCGTGCGGAGCTCACCATCGAGCGCCTGCACGAGATCAAGGCGCTCGGCGTGCGCCTGGCGATCGACGACTTCGGGACCGGCTACTCGTCGTTGTCGTACCTGCAGCAGTTCCCGGTGGACATCCTCAAGATCGACCGCAGCTTCACCGATGGACTGATGGGGAGCGGCCAGGATGATGCGCTGGCGCGCACGATCATCGCGTTGGGCGACCTGCTGACGCTGCGCACGATTGCCGAGGGGGTGGAGCACGCGCGGCAGCATGCGCGGCTGCGCGACCTCGGGTGCGACTACGGCCAGGGGTACCTGTTCAGCCAGCCGCTGGCGCCGAGCGACATGGACCGGCTGCTGGAGAAGGGGGTGCTCGAGGTGCCGGGGGAGGAGATGATCGTGTTGAGCCTGGCGGGGGCCCCCCCCGCGAAATAGATGCGCGCGTGCGCGCGCGGGTGCCGCACCGTTTTCACGCGCGCCTTGGCAGACATGCGACGGGCGGGCTCCTCCCCGGGGAGCCCGCCCGTCGCCTGTTGCCGCCACACCGGGAGCGCCACCGCGGCTACATCACCGTCTTCGACGGGATCACGATGGCCCCGAGCCCAAGCCGCCGCAGCAGTTCGTTGAAGGCCGGGACGTCCTGCTCGAGGATCGTGCGCAACCTGGCCGAGAGCGGGGCCCACTGTCGCATCACGTCGGCCGTGCGCTCCATCGCCCCGCGCGTCGGGCGCCCTTCGGGGCCGCCATAGATATAGCTGTCATCCCCGGTGAGGTTCGTGTAGAGCTCGATCAACTGATTGTCGAGCTGCCCCGGGTGCCGGATGGGATCCTGCCCGCTCATGCTCTTCACCTGGTTGAGCGATCGTTCCACCCCGCCCAGCTTGTCCCCGAGCGCGTCGGCGGCAGGCTTGACCTCGCCGGCGCGGTCGATTCGCCCCGCCTGCTCCACGGCGCGATTGGCCTGTTCGCGCACGGCGCGAACGGTCTCCAACGCCTGGTTGACGGCGTTGAGCGAGTCGCGCACCGCGATCGACACGCGGAACTGCTCGTCGTAGTCGCCCTGCGTGACCGTCGGGAGGCGCGGATCGGCGAGGAGGCGGAAGGCGCGCGTCTGGGTCGTCCCGGCCGCCGTCAGCCGCACCTGGTACGTGCCCGGTGGGGCCTTCACCCCGCCGGTGTAGCCCCAGATGACCTGCCCCTTGATGAGGCGTGGGCCCGGGTACGTGAGGTCCCACACCACGCGTAGGGCGCCGGCCGTCGTCTTGAGCGCGGGCTGCTGGGCGGCACGCGCGTGGGCGGTGTCCGCGCTGAAGCTGCGCACCACCTGGCCCCGGGCGTCGAGGATCTCGAGGCGGGCGGTGGAATCGGGAGGGGCGGCGAACCAGGCGTGGATCAACGCCCCCTGTGGGAGCGGGTCGGGGGCGGCCTCCACGCCGCCGGCACCGCCGCCGCCGACCTGCACCCGGTACGCGTCGCGCGGGGCGAAGAGGTGCGCACGCGCCCCCGGCGCCACGCCGGCCAGCTGGTGCAGCGGCGTGAGGTCGTCGAGGATGTACAGCGAGCGCCCCTGCGTCGCGACCACCAGGTCGTTGCGGTGCACGCGGATGTCGGCCACCGGCGTGACGGGGAGGTTCAGCTGCAACGACTGCCACCGCCGTCCGCCGTCGAAGCTCACGTACATCCCGTGCTCGGTCCCGGCGTAGACGAGGCCGTCCCGCCCCGGGTCCTCGCGGACCGCGCGCACCGGCGACCCGGCGGGAATCCCGTTGCTCCCGTCGGTGAGCAGGGTCCACGTCCTGCCGTAATCGTCGGTGCGGAAGATGTACGGCCGGAAGTCGTCGAGGCGGTACTTCTGCACCGCCATGTAGGCACGTCCCGGCTGGTGTGCCGAGAGGTCGATGTTCTCCACCGTGCCGAACTGCGGCATGGCGCGCGGCGTGATGTCCTGCCAGCTGCTGCCGCCGTCGCGCGTGAGGTGCACGCGGCCATCGTCGCTCCCGGTCCACAGCGTGCGGGCATCCTGCGGGTCCTCGCTGATGGCGAAGATGGTGTTGTAGATCTCGACGCCGGTCACGTCGTGATTGATCGGACCGCCGGCCGCCTCCTGGTGCGCTGGCGTGTTGGTGGTGAGGTCGGGCGAGATCGTCTCCCACGTCATGCCGCCGTCGCGCGTGCGGTGCACGTACTGGGACCCGTGGTACACGACGTTGGGGTCGTGCCGCGAGACGAGGATGGGGGCCACCCACTGGAAGCGGTACCTGAGGTCCTTGGCCGCCTGACCGAGTTGCAGCTGTGGATAGATGACGACGTTGCGGCGGTCGTCGCTGCGGAGGTCGAGGCGGTTGATGGCGCCGCCGTAGCACCCGCCCCACACGACCTCCGGATGATCCGGGTGCAGCGCCACCGGCCCGGTCTCGCACCCGGCGGCATAGCGCCACTCGTTCATCGGATGCAGGACGTTCGGTCCCGACCATGCCGGGATGGAGATCGTCGTGTTGTCCTGCTGCGCCGAGTACACGCGGTAGGGGAACTGGTTGTCGACGGCGACATCATAGAACTCGGCGGTGGCCTGGTTGTTCATCGACGACCAGCGCTTCCCGCGCGTGAGCGAGACCTGCGCCCCGCCGTCGTCGCCGATCACCATGAACCGGTTGTTGCGCGGGTTGATCCACAGGTCGTGCGTGTCGCCGTGCGGGACCTCGATCGGGGTGAAGGTCTTGCCGCCGTCGATGGAGCGGTAGATCGACGTGTTGAGCGCGTACACCGTGTTCTCGTCGACCGGGTCGGCCTCGATGCGCGTGTAGTACCAGGCGCGCTGCCGCAGGTTGTTCTCGCTGTTGGTGCGCACCCACGTCTTGCCCGCGTCGTCGGAGCGGTACACACCCCCCGCCGGCTCGGCCTCGACGATGGCCCAGACGCGATCGGGATTGGCGGGCGAGACGGTCACCCCGACCTTCCCCACGATCCCGGTGGGGAGCCCGCCGGCGAGCTTCGTCCACGTGTCGCCGCCGTCGGCGCTCTTGTAGATCCCCCCGTCCGGACCGCCGGAGATCATCGTCCACGGCTTCCGTTCGGCACGCCACATCCCGGCGTACAGCACGCGCGGGTTCCGCGGGTTCATCGCCAGGTCACTCGCTCCCGTCGAGTCGTTCAGGAAGAGCACCTGCTCCCACGACGTCCCGCCGTCCCGCGAGCGATAGACGCCGCGCTCGCGATTCTTCCCGAACATGTGGCCCAGCGCGGTGACGTAGACCAGGTCCGGGTTGGCGGGGTGGACGACCACGCGCCGGATGGCGCCGGACTCGGGGAGCCCGATGAAGTGCCAGCTCTTGCCGGCGTCGACCGATTTCCACACGCCGCGTCCCTGCGACGAGTTCCCCCGGACGTCGGCCGAGCCGGTGCCGACGTAGATCACGTTCGGGTCGCTGTCGGCGACGTCGATGGCGCCGATGCTCCCGCCGAAGAAGCCGTCCGAGATGTTGGTCCAGTTGAGCCCCGCGTCGTCGGTCTTCCAGACCCCGCCGCCGGTGCTCCCCATCAGGAAGGTGTGCGGCTCCTCGGCGATCCCGGTGACGGCCGTCGAGCGCCCGCCGCGGAAGGGGCCGATCATCCGGTAGGAGAGGGCGGCGAAGAGGGTGCTGTCGTGTGCCGGAGGGGGCGCCGACGCCGCCTGGCCGGTAGGGCGCGCGCGCTGCGCGTGCGCGTTGTTGCTGGCGGGGAGCGCCAGCGTCCAGGCCGCCAGCAGGGCGGCGGCGGCAAGGTGGGAGTGCATGCGGAAGCTCCGTGCAGGGCGGGGGGAGAGGGGGGCGAGGAGGCGCATCCCGCGCCGGGCGAGGGGGGATGCGCCGGCGCTCCCCATTTCGCCGGCGCCGGGGACGATCGCATCGTGGGTCATCGACGGCTAGTCGCGGGAGAGCGCCATGATCACGCGGGCGACCCGGTAGATCGTGAGCGGGTCGGCCGAGGTGTAGCTGACGGTGCGGCCGCGGCGCTGCATCCCGGGGACGAGGGCGACCTGGTCCGCGTGCGCGAGCGCATCGAGCTCGACCTCGAGCGTGATGCTGCTCCCGAGCCGGACCGGCTGGCGGGCGATGCGCTTCACCAGCGCCGCGCGCACGCCGGCCGCGATCTTCTCGCGCGCCTCCAGCGGGTGCATCGTCTTCGCGGCGAAGGTGCCGATCCCCTCCTTCACCACCAGGCCGTCGATGCCGGGGATGAAGTCCTGCGCCATCTCGACCGCTGCCTTGTCGCCCGAGATGAAGACCACCGGGACCCCCCAGTGACCGGCGACCATCGCGTTGAGGCCGTACTCGCCGACCTCCTTGCCGTTGAGGCGCACGACCTTGAGCGCGCTGGAGAAGGTGTGGCCTTGCACGGCGTTCGCGGTCGATCCCGGGGCGTGGTAGCCGATGTACACCGCGGCGTCGAAGGTCGAGTCGAGCCCCTGGGTCATGCCTAACGGCTTGGGCTGCCCGGTGATCAGCGTCGCGCGGCGGTCGATCTCGTCGGGACGGAGGTTGGTCTGCGGCCCGTGCGAATCGTTGACCAGCACCTCGGTCGCCCCGCCCGCGAACGCGCCCTCGATGGCCGCATTGGCCTCGGCGATCATCTGCCGGCGCGCCCATTCGTAGTTCTGCCCCCCCGGGGAGGTCTGGGTGCCGGCGACCACCCCGGCAACTCCCTCGAGATCGACCGAGATGTAGACCTTCTTCGTGTGGGAGGGCTGGGCGGTTCCCTGGCCGGCGAGGAGGGCGACCGCCGCGGCGGCAAGGGAGAGGACGGTGCCTGGGCGCATGGGCTGTGGTCCGGGGAAGGGGAGGAGGGGGAGGAGGGGGGCGGACGACTGGCCGGACTGTCTTACGCACGGGCCACGCGGGTCGCTAGGGGGGCGGAATCCACCGATCGCGGCTGCAGGCGATCGTCACGCGGGTCGTTAGGGACGTTAGCGGCCGCTAATTGCGGCTGCAGGCGCGCGCCACGGCGGCGGGCACCACTCCGCCGCGTGACGCGGAGGTGGCGCGCGCGTCCTCGTATCGTGGCAGCGTCCCTCATTCCCGCGGATCCCCCGCTCTCCGGCAGCACCGGGTCCACCGAGCGAACCCTGCTCAGTGGGACGCTGGCCGCATCCATGGAGCGCGTCGCGCGCCTCGCCACCAGCATGCTGCGCGCGCCAGCGGCGACGCTGGCCCTGATGGGGGCCGATCGGCGGACCTTCCGGGCCGGCTCGATCGCGTGTTCGTGGATATCGCACGACGCCGGCGTTCTCGTCCGGGCGGGGGTCGTCTCGCGGGCCCTGGAGAACGGCGGGATCTTCGCCATCGACGACGCCAGTGACGAGCCGACCGGCAGCGAGATGCGATCGGCCGCCGAGGAGATGCAGGTCCGAAGTGTCGCCGTCGCCACGCTGACCAGGAAGGACGGGACGCTGTTGGGCACCCTCCTCGCCCTGGACGAGTTGCCGCGCCGCTGGAGCGACGAGGACCTGCGGTTGCTGGCCGACCTGGCCGATGTCGCCTCGGTCGAGTTGCAGCTGCGACACGCGCTCGCCGAACGCGAGATGCGCGAGCGCCAGCTGCGGCACGACTCGTTGCACGACGCACTGACGGGACTCCCGAACCGGGCGCTCTTCATGAAGCGCCTGGCCGACGCCGCGCTGCGCGCGCGGCGCGAGGGTGACGGGCTCTTCGCGGTCCTTTTCCTGGACCTGGACGACTTCAAGCTCGTCAACGACAGCATGGGGCACCATGTCGGCGACGAGGTGCTCGTCACGGTGGCGCGACGGCTGGAGGAGTGCATTCGCGGCGGCGACATCGTGGCGCGGCTGGGCGGCGACGAGTTCGCCGTCCTCCTCGAGCGGGTGGAGGATGCGCGCGACACGGCGATGGTCGCCGACCGGATCCAGCGGGCGCTGACGGCACCGATGACGATCGGCGGGTACGAGTGGGTGACGACGGCGAGCATCGGGGTCGTCCTGTCGAGTTCCGCGAGCGAGCGGCCGGAGTACCTCCTGCGCAGCGCCGACATGGCGATGTACCGCGCCAAGCACCAGGGGCGTGCGCGATTCGAGATGTTCGACCGCGCGATGCACGCCGAGGCGCTGACCCGCCTGCAGATGGAGACCGACCTGCGCCGCGCCGTGGAGCGGCAGGAGTTCGTCCTCCACTACCAGCCGATCGTCTCCCTCGCCGACGGGCGGGTGCACGGGGTGGAGGCGCTCATCCGGTGGCGCCATCACGAGCGAGGGGTCATCTCCCCGAACGACTTCATCCCGGTGGCCGAGGACACGGGGCTGATCGTCCCCATGGGGCGCTGGGCGCTGCGCGAGGCGTGCACACAGGTCAAGGCGCTCGGGGAGCGGGTGCCCTCGGCGTCCGGGTTGCACCTGTCGGTCAACCTCTCGGTGCGCGAGTTCGCCCAGGGCGACCTGGTGCGCGCCGTGTCGGCCGCGCTCGAGGACACGGGACTTGCGCCTGCGCAGCTGCAACTCGAGATCACCGAGAGCGCCATCATCGGCCAGCAGGACCCGGCGCTGCAGACCATCGCCGAGCTGCGCGAGCTCGGCGTCGCCATCCACCTCGACGACTTCGGCACCGGCTACTCGTCGCTCAGCTACCTCCATCGCCTCCCGCTCGACGCCATCAAGATCGACCGGGCCTTCACCAGCTCGATGGAGACCGAGGATCGCCCCCGGCACGTGGTGGCGGCCATCCTCACGCTGGTGGGAGCGATCGGGCTCGACGTGATCGCCGAAGGGGTGGCGAGCGCGGAGCAGCTCGCGATGCTGCGGCGCATGGGGTGCCCGTTCGGCCAGGGGTACTTCTTCACGCACCCGCTGGACGCCGACGAGCTCGAGGCGCTGCTCCGGCGGAATCCGCGCTGGTGACCGCCGCGCGCCCGGCGGAGCCCCCGCCGGGCGTGACGTGCCGGGCCTGACACGCGCGAGCGCCCGGCCACGTGGCCGGGCGCTCGCCTGCCGGACCCCGCGACGCCGTCAGGGGATGCTTGGCGGCATCCGGTTGGCCTCGAGGTCGTGCGCGGCGACCGCCTTGATGTCGCCCAGCTTCTTGTTGAACACCAGGAGGAGGATGAGCGCGATCCCCCACTGGAAGAGGATCGTCCCGATGTTCTCGATCCCGAAGGGGTTCATCGCGCCCGGCCCGCGCACCTGCCACATCCACCACAGCATGAGGGCGATGGCCTGGAAGGGGAGGAGGTACTTCACCAGCACGTCCCACCACGCACCGATGCGAATGTCGGAGTGCGCGTGGTTGAGCTGCTCCTCGCGGAACTTGGTGACGCCGTACTTGATGACGGCGTAGGCGAACAGGAAGCCCGACATCATCAGGCCGATCCCCCAGACCCAGTCCTGGTTGTGGAGGATGTCGATGGAGAAGGCCGAGGGGAGTCCCATCACCAGCCCGGTGAGCCCGACGAGCCAGACCGCCTTCTCGCGCTTCCATCCCATGTCGAGGAAGACCCGCGTCCCCAGCTCGACCATCGAGATGAGCGAGGTGAAGGCAGCGAAGAAGAGGGCGAGGAAGAAGAAGCTCATGAGGATGCGTCCGCCCGGCAGCGTGGCGAAGAGCTTCGGGATCCAGATGAAGGTGACGCCCTCGTTGCCGGCGTTGAAGATCGTGTTCTGCACCAGCGTGGCGTCGAGCGCGGCCCCTCCCTTCACCGCATCGGCGAGGGCGGGGAAGTCGGCCAGCGCCTCCGGGTGGCTGGCGAGCGATGCCGCCAGCTGCGGGACGACGGTGAAGACGGTGGAGAAGACCATCATTCCCGCGCACAACGAGATCATGTTGTTGGCGGCGGGGAGGATGAAGCCGTTGAGCGCGGTGTCCTCGTTCTGCCGCATGTAGGCGGCATAGCAGAGGACGAGCCCCCACCCCGCGCCGGTGTCCCAGGCGTTCTGCGTCAGCGCCTGCAGCCAGAGGCTCGCGTCGCCCAGGCGGTGCCAGTCGACCGTGAACAGGTAGGCCAGGCCGTCGCTCGCCCCGGGCAGCATGAGGGCACGCCCGGTGAGCCCGAGGATGATGAGGATCAGGATCGGCATCAGGATCGTCGTCGCCCGTTCGATCCCCTTCACGCCGCGGGCGACGATGAACGTCGCGCCGAGCATGGAGATGATGTGCGGGAGGACGGGGGCGTACGAGGTGGAGAAGTCGCGCCAGAAGCCGACCGAGTTGTTGCCCGTCAGCTGCCCGCCGGCCGAGGCGATGAAGTAGCGCAGCGTCCAGCCGCACACCACCGAGTAGTACCACATGATGGCGATGGCCACCAAGGCGATGAAGCCACCCATCCAGGCGGACTTCTTCCCTTGCGTGATGACGAAGGCGCCCACCGACCCGCGCCGCGTGAGGCGCCCCATCCCGAGCTCGATGAGGATGAGCGGGATGGACCAGGTGAAGAGGCAGATCGCCCAGGCGACGAGGAACTCGCCGCCCCCGTTGGTGGCGGCGATGCGCGGAAAGCGCCAGATGTTGCCGGTGCCGACCGCCATGCTGAGCATGGCCAGCATCATGGTCAGGCGCGACGAGAAGCCGTGCTGTTGGGACACGTACCCTCCAGAGGGGCAGGGGGAGCGGATGGATGGAGCGCGGCGATTGTACGTGCCGACGCGCGACTTGGGGAGGGGGCGTCTCGCGACGGGTGACGACGATGCGCCGTGTCCTCCCCAGGTATGCTGTACGCGGGACGCCGTCGGAGCGCTCGCCCGGGCGCCGCCGCCTACCCTTGCCCCGGCACAGCGGATAGGATCACCGGCACGGCGCCCGGTGCGCCGATGCCCAGCCGTCGTTCCATTTCGCCGCCCCGAGGCTTGCCATGTCGCGCTCCGACCGTTCGCACCCCGCCACGCCTCCCCCGCCGATGGACCGCCGGCAGTTCGTTAGGCGAGGGGTCGCCATCGGGGCGGGAGTCACCATCGCCGGGCGTCCGGCGGCGGGCGCAGCGGGGGGACCGGGGGGCGCCCCGGCGGAGCTTCCCCCCTCTCCATTCGCGCTCGAGGAGGTCACGGTCGCGGAACTGCAGGCGGGGATGGCGAGCGGGCGCTTCACCGCGCACGGCATCGCCGAGCGCTATCTCCAGCGCATCCAGGACGTCGATCGCACCGGCCCCTCGGTCAACTCGGTCATCGAGGTGAACCCCGACGCGCTGGCGATCGCGGCCCAACTCGACGCCGAGCGCGCGGCCGGGAAGGTGCGCGGGCCGCTGCACGGGATCGCCGTGCTCATCAAGGACAACATCGACACCGCGGACCGGATGAAGACGACGGCGGGGTCGCTGGCGCTGGCGCAGTCGCACGCGCCACGCGACGCGGGGCTCGTGACGCGATTGCGCGAGGCGGGAATGGTGATCCTTGGCAAGACCAACCTGTCCGAGTGGGCCAACTGGCGCTCGTCGCGTTCGAGCAGCGGATGGAGCGGTCGCGGCGGACTGACGCGCAATCCCTATGCGCTCGACCGCAACGCCTGCGGGTCATCGTCGGGGACCGGGGCGGCGATCGCGGCGAACCTCGCCGCGGTCGGGATCGGGACCGAGACCGACGGGTCCATCGTCTGCCCGTCCAATGCCAATGGACTGGTGGGAATCAAGCCGACGGTGGGGCTGGTCTCGCGCGCGGGGATCATCCCCATCTCGGCGTCGCAGGACACGGCGGGGCCGATGTGCCGCACCGTGCGCGACGCCGCGGCCTTGCTGGGCGTGATGGCGGGCCCCGACGAACGCGACCGGGCGACGAGGGCATCTGCCGGGCGCATCGCGCCGGACTACACCGCCTTCTGCGACCCGGACGGCCTCAGGGGGGCACGCATCGGCGTCGTGCGCCAGCTCTTCAACGCCGGGCCGGCGGTGACGCGGGTGATGGAGGATGTGCTCGCGGCGATGCGCGAGGCAGGCGCCGTCCTCGTCGACCCGGTCGCCGTCCCCTCGTTAGGGCAGTTCGAGGCGGCGGAGTACGAGGTCCTGCTGTACGAGTCCAGGGCGGGGCTCGACGCCTACCTCGCGACGCTCATCACGCCGGGGCTGCCGCGGACCCTGGCCGACGTCATCCGGTTCAACGAGGAGCATGCCGACGCGAGCATGCCCTACTTCGGGCAGGACATCCTGCAGCGGGCGCAGGAGAAGGGCGGGCTGGACTCGCCGGCGTATCGCAAGGCCCTGGCGACGTGCCGGCGCCTGACGCGAGCGCAGGGGATCGACCTCGTGATGCGGACGCACCGGCTCGACGCCCTGGTGGCGCCCACCGGCGGCCCGGCGTGGCTCACCGACCTGGTCAACGGCGATCACTTCGGCGGGGGGAGCTCGGGGCTCGCGGCGGTGGCGGGATACCCGAGCATCACCGTCCCGGCCGGGCGGGTCTTCGGCCTCCCGGTGGGGCTCTCGTTCGTGGCCGGGGCGTGGGAGGAGGGAAAGCTCGTTAGGTACGCGTACGCCTTCGAGCAGGCGGTGCGCGCGCGGCGGGCACCGCGCTTCCTGGCCACGGCCGCGTTGCGGCCCTAGCCCCGCGCGGCCGGGCGTCTGGTGCCGTTCCCTCGGGAGACGTAGCTTCTCCGCCATGGCCACCGAATCCGTCTCCTGGGGGGGCGTCGCCCTGCGCGTCGTCGCTGCCGCGATCCTCGTCTTCGCCACGTACAACCCCGAGGGCTTCTCGTACTTCCACTGGGCGATCGCCCCCCTGCGACAGGGGGTCCGGTCGTTCGACGCCGCCAAGTTCCTCGTCGGGACGCTGCTGGCGGCGGGGTGGGTCGTGTACGTGCAGGCGACACGCCGTTCCATCGGCCTGGCGGGGGCGGTCCTCATCACTGCCATCTGCGCCGGGGTCATCTGGCTCCTCATCAGCCGCAACGTGATGACGGCGTCCAGCGGCAAGGGGGTCGCCCGCCTCGTCCTCGCGGCCGTCTCGATCGTGCTCGGGATCGGGATGTCGTGGTCGCATTTCTCGCGGCGCCTCTCGGGGCAGGGCGACACCGACATCGTGGCGTAGGCCGCGGCCGCGCCGTAACGGGAACGTGCCGTAACGGGAACGCGCCGCGGAGGGAACGCGCCGCGGAGGGAACGCGCCGCTCGGCACGCGTGACGGGACCGCGACTCGCACCGTCCTTGGGCAAACGCCCGCCATGCCCTTCTCCTCGATCACGTCCTCCGCGAATGCCCCCCCGGCCGACCCGGCCCCGTCGTCGTTCCAGACGGTGCTTGGCGGGAGTGTCATCCCCCGCGCGACCGCGGCCATCGTCGCGTCGCTCGGTACTCTCGTGCTGGTGGGGTGGATGATGGGGGTGGCGGAGCTGCGGGCGCTGGGCCCCGCCGGCAACGCCGCGACCAACCCGACGGTGGCCCTCTGCTTCATCGGCGTCGCGGCGTCGCTCTGGACCCTGGCGGAGCGCGGCGCGCACACGCGATGGTATGTCGCCGAGGGGCTCGCGGTGGTCGTCGTCAGCGTCGGCATCCTGCGCCTGGCCAGTATGGTGTTCGGGCACGCGGAGGGGATCGACACCATCATCTTCCACGACGCGATGGCGGCGACGCACGATGGGCGCGACAATCGCATGGCGCTGGGGACCGCCACCAACCTCCTCCTGTCGGGAACGGCGTTGCTCCTCATGGCGCAGCGCGTGAGCACGCGCGAGGCGCTGGCCCAGGTGCTCGCGACCATCGTCCTGGCGTCGTCGACCGTGGCGCTGCTGGCGCACGTGTATCGCAGCGGGTGGTTCGAGACCATCGGCTACTTCAACCGCATGGCCGTGCCGAGCGCCATGGCGTTCGTGCTGCTTGCCCTCGGGACCCTGGCGCTGCGCCGCGATTCGGGGGTGCTCGCCGTCGTGCTGAGCGACGGTCCGGGCGGGACGCTGGCGCGGGGGCTCCTCCCGGCGGGCTTCCTCGTCCCCGCCATCTTCGGCTGGGTGGCGGTGTGGGGCGTGCGCAACGAGGTCCAGCCGAACAAGCCTGAGCTGGTCGTCATGCTCCTGATCATGGCGATGATCCTCGTCTTCGTCGGGCTCATCGCCTGGAACGCGACCCAGGTGCACCAGACGTACGTGGAGCGGGCGCGTGCCCAGGCGGCCCTGCGCGACAGCGAACTGCGCTTCCGCCTCCTGGCGGAGAACGGGAGCGACGTGGTGTCGCTGCACGACCCGTCGGGGCGCATCTGCTACATCTCGCCGTCGTGCGAGCGGATCCTCGGCTTCACGGCCCACGAGGTGACCAGGATGGGGCCGTTCGCCCTCGTGCACCCCGACGACCGCGAGCGGTTGCGCCGTCACTTCGAGGACCTCCTGCGCGGCGAGCCGGTGACGGCGATTGCCTGTCGCATGCTGCACAAGACGGGGCGCCACCTCTGGCTCGAGATGATGTGGCGCAGCATGACCGATGACGATGGGCGCGTCGCGCGCCTCCAGGCGTCGTCGCGCGACATCACCGAGCGCAAGGAGTACGAGCGCCAGCTGGAGGATGCGCGCCGCCGGCTGCAAGCCAACCAGGAGAGCCTGGTGGAGGCCAACCAGCGGCTCGCGGCACTGGCCTCCCAGGATGGGCTCACCGGGCTGAAGAACCGCCGCGCGTTCGAGGAGCGGATGACGGAGGAACTCGCGCGCATCCGGCGGTCGGGGCAGCCGGTCTCGCTCCTCCTTCTCGACATCGACCACTTCAAGGCGTTCAACGATTCCTTCGGACACCCCCGCGGTGACGAGGTCCTCCGGACGGTGGCGCGCCTCTTCTCGCGCGCGATTCGCGATTCCGACGTCGCCGTGCGCTTTGGCGGCGAGGAATTCGCGGTCATCCTCCCGAACACCGGGGTCGGCGGGGCGCAGGACATGGGCGAGCGCCTGCGCCTCCTGATTGCGAGCGCGCCGTGGGAGGACCGTCCCATCACCGTCAGCGTGGGGGCAGCGACCGCCGAGTCGAGCGAGGTGACGCTGGGGGAGCTCATCGAGCAGGCCGACCGCGCGCTCTATCGGTCGAAGCAGGCGGGGCGGAACCGGGTGACGCTGGCGGAGGCGGCGTAGCCGGTCGCCCCGTGGGTTCCGCGCCCCGGGTGGCGCGCTTTGCACGACGCTCGGCTGGAGGCTAACGTCTGCCGGGGCGCCGCGTTTCCGGTGCCCATGCCCAGGACGCCTCGCCGACACCCGCCCGCTCACGCATGCGCCTTCCCGCCCGCTTCCTCCTCGCCATCGCGATCGCGCCCGCGATGGCCTTTCCGCTCGCCCTCGCTGCACAAGGGCGCGCGATCCAGCCCGGGGACATCTTCCGCTTCCGCGACGTGGGCGAGGCACGCATCTCGCCGGACGGCGCCTGGGTTGCCTATACCCTGACGACGACCGATTCCGTCAAGGACAAGTCGGACAGCGACGTCTGGATGGTGAGCTGGGACGGGACGCGCACGGTGCGCCTGACGAACTCGCCCGAGGGAGAGGGGGCGCCGCGGTGGTCGCCCGACAACCGTTACCTGGCCTTCGTCTCGGGACGCTACGAGGGCAAGGGGGGGCAGGTCTGGCTGCTCGACCGTGCCGGGGGGGAAGGGGTGCGGCTGACGGACTTCAAGGACGGGGTTTCCGAGTATGCCTGGTCACCCGACGGCACGCGCCTCGTGGTGGTGTCGCGTGACCCGGTGCCCGAGGACGAGAAGAGGGACAGCGCGGCCGCGAGGTCACCCAAGCCGATCGTCATCGACCGGTACCACTTCAAGGAGGACCGGGAGGGGTACCTCGAGCGACGGCGGAGCCACCTGTACGTGGTCGACGTCGCCAGCCGCAAGGTCGAGCAGGTGACCAGCGGCGACTTCGACGACGCCTCGCCGCGCTGGTCGCCGGACGGGACGCGCCTCGCCTTCGTGTCGCGACGCGGGAGCGACGCCGACCGGGAGAACAACAGTGACATCTTCGTGGTCGAGGCGCGTGCCGGCGCCACGCCCGTGCGCCTGACGAGCTGGCCCGGACCCGACGACACCCCCGAGTGGAGCCCCGACGGGACGCAGATCGCCTACCTGCAGGGGAGCGAGCCGCGACTCTACGCCTACAACCAGGACGCACTCGCCGTCATCCCGAGCACCGGAGGGACACCACGGCTGCTCGCGCCCGCGCTCGATCGCGACGTGTCGCGCCCGATGTGGGCGCACGATGGCCAGTCGATCTGGGCCCTGGTCACCGACGACCGGGCACAGCACCTGGCGCGCATCGCGGTGGGTAGCGGGGCGGTGACGCGAGTCGTGGAGGGACGCCGGGTAGTGAGCGCCTTCGACATGAGCGACGACGGACGCATGGTGGCCCGCGTCGCCTCGGCGACGCAGCCCTACGAGGCCTTCGCGGTGGAAGCGGGGGCGTTGCGCGCCTTGACGCACGCCAACGACTCGCTGGTGCGTGACCTGCGGCTGGGGACGACGGAGGACCTCTCGTTCAGGAACAAGGACGGGCTCACGGTGGGGGCCCTCCTGGTGAAGCCGGCCGATTACACCCCTGGAAGGAGGTACCCGCTCGTCCTGCGCATTCACGGCGGGCCGAACGGGCAGGACCAGCACGCCTTCTCCCTCGAGCGTGAACTCTTCGCCGCCCGAGGCTACGTGGTCCTGGCGGTGAACTATCGCGGCAGCTCCGGGCGCGGGCAGGCCTGGAAGAAGGCGATCTTCGCCGACTGGGGGAACAAGGAGGTGCAGGACCTCCTCGCCGGCGTGGATCACGTCATTGCGGCGGGAATCGCCGACCCCGATCGCCTGGCCATCGGCGGATGGAGCTACGGGGGCATCCTGACCAACTACACCATCGCGACCACGCCCCGTTTCCGCGCCGCGACGAGCGGGGCGGGGAGCTCGCTGCAGACGTCGATGTACGGGAGCGACCAGTACACGTTCCAGTACGAGGCCGAGCTCGGGGCGCCGTGGAAGAACCCGAAGGCATGGGAGAAGGTCTCCTATCCGTTCTACCACGCCGACCGCATCCGCACGCCCACGCTGTTCCTTGGCGGCGAGAAGGACTTCAACGTCCCGATCGCAGGGAGCGAGCAGATGTACCAGGCGCTCAAGTCGTTAGGCGTGGACGCCCAGCTCATCGTCTATCCCGGCCAGTTCCACGGGATCACGCGCCCCTCGTTCGTGCTCGACCGCTACCAGCGTTACCTGGGCTGGTACGAGAAGTACCTGCGCCCGCCCACGCCGTAGCCGCGCGCGCCTGCGGGCGCGACGCAGCGCCCCGCGCCGCCGCGCGAGCCGGCCGATGCGCCGGCTCGTCAGGCGCGGGCCAGGAGCCCGGCGAGGAGCTGGCAGAAGACCGCGCCCACGACGGTCATCGCCATCCCCCAGGCGAGGAGTTGGTTGAAGAGGGTGCGCGACACCTCCGGGCTCGGGAGCGCCGCTACACAGAGCGCCCCGAGCGTGGAGAGTGGCGAGACGTCGACGAGCGCCGAGCCGACGTTGATGGAGAGGGCGACGGCCAGCGGATCGCCACCGCCGACCTTCTGCACCAGCGATGCGGCGGTCGGGAGGAAGGCGGGGAGGACGACTCCCGATGTGCTGCTGTAGGTGGAGATGGCGCCGGTGACGAAGGCGATCGTCCCGTTGAGCGTGGCGGGCGTCGCCAGGCGGGCGAGGAGCGAGGTGAAGAGGTCCAGCCCCCCGGTCCGTTCCAGGAGGGCGATCAGGAGCGACACCCCGCACACCATGACGATCACCCCCCAGGGCACCTTGCGGATCGCCTCGCCCTCATCGGCGGCGCG